>NZ_JAMYLM010000006.1:0-288383 GCF_040317995.1 Mesorhizobium sp. M1334 | reverse complement strand
CGTAGGGGCGGCCAGATAATGTGCTCGAACTCGCAGTTCATCTGCATACGACGGCCTGCCCGCACTTGCGTGCTCCCGGTGCCCCGTGGCCCGGATGCGCCAAGCTTAACGAACCTGACGTACCGAACAAACGATGGCACCAAGAACATCATGCCGGATAATGGCTTCGTGGAAAGCTTCAATGGTCGGCTACGCGATGAGTGCCTCAACGAACGGCTCTTCACCAGCTATCGGCACGCCCGCAACAGCATCGAAGAATGGAGGATCGACTACAATGTGAATCGCCCACACACGAGCCTCGATGGCTCACCCCGCTTGAATATGCAACCCGATCCGTCAAGGATCACAACGTGAACAGGGCTAACTTATAGACGCGGACAAAACGGGGAGCACGTCAGAGCCTAAGTTGGTCGGTAGCCTTTACTACCAAATTCCGGAATCAACCATGCACGCTCATTCCGAGTTGGAAGCGTAGGCAGATTCAAACATCTTGCTGATGCCTGGCTGAGTTAGGGCTAGCCGGAAGTGGCAGTAGAGCTGCCACAGAGATTGCCACAACGGCTCGTCCATCTGCATCACGTCGACCTGCAGACCCATCTGCTTGGCGTGATCGGCGCCGATCATCTGTCCGTGCGAAGGATAGGTCTTGGTGTCCATGAGTTGCGCGACGATGGCGGTGTAGGTCGTGCCATGACGCTTGAGCTGGTTCTCGCCGAAGATGCGCGCGCGACTCTTAACCTGTTTGAACTTATTGAGGACAGCCGGATCGAATTTCTCGAACATCGCCCGAGCGGCGGGATCGTTCGGGTCCTTCCGCAGCTGCTCAGCATAGGTCTCGTACGAGGAGAGGTAGTCAAAGACGGACAGGTGCACTTCGTTGCCGTGCGCATCCTTGCCGATGTACTGCGGATCGATAGTACCTAGCTCGGAGGTGTCGCTCATTACGATAGTGTCCGCGCCGAGCGCGATCAGGGTGCCGGCGCTCTTGGCGCGATCCGGAACAATAACTCGGAACTTGCCGTCGCCCTTGCGGTTCCGCACTAGCTCAATCAGCTTTTCAGCCGCATCGACGTCCCCGCCGGGCGTGTGCAGCAACAAATCGATGCTGCTGCCTTTGGGCACGTTATGGATCAAGTCGACGAAGAACATGACATCGTCGCGGTCGATCTCTGCTGTTGCCATGTAGCAGAGCAGCTTGGCTCCGGTCTCTTCCTCGATCTGCTTGATCAGTTGCTGCCGCATATAGCGGGATGCATTGAAGGCCGAATAGAGTGGCGTTTTGGATGGCTTGGGCGCCGGCGCGGCCGCGGCGACCGACGCTGGTGGTTTCTCGGACTTTTTGTCGATCTTTGCCTTGGTCATAGCCAATCCTTTGCCCACTGAATGCGGCCATCGCGCATGAAATAATGGCAGCGCTTTTGCGCATCGGTGTAATCAATACTAGGCGCGATGGTGAGAATGCGATCTTTGCCCAGGGCGACATGCCAGTATGGCCGGCGGGCCTCGTCTATGTTGAGCATTATCCGGTGACCCCGCTTACACGGGCAGTCGAACGCGACCCACTTGTCATAGCCAGCCGAGGTCACCAATACAGCGCCGGTGCGCGGCAGCCGAGGGGGAAGCTCGTCCGCGTCCTCGACCAACCCCACGACCCGCCATCTGCGGAACGGGAGCCAGTCCCACCACCTGATCTTCATGCATTCCGCCAAACTTGTTCGAGCCAGGGAGTCGTATTTCCGAGACCTTGCTTGCCGCTGGCCGGATGACAATAGTGATGCTCGCGCGGCTCAACAATATTGGTTGAGATTTCACGGTCGTGCAGCCGCAACAGAACTTCCGAGGGTCTCGGATCCGGGCCATAACCGGTCAGCCGTTCGAGCAACTCCGAAGTGGCGGCGGCGGCCACCGCCGTCGTAAAGGTGACCACCGCCGGCTCGACGCCGGCCAGCACGGGCGCATAGCCTTCGCCGGCGAGGCGATGTCGCTCGTCTTCGTTCATTAGTTCGGCTGCGGCGCGGCGTACATCGATCCGGTTCCGGCAGAGGAGGCACGCCGTTCCCGGCGCCATCACCGTAATGCGGCCGTCGATACCGCGCAGATTACCCCCCTGATCGCTCGACAGCAGCACTCCCATGTCGATAACCGGCGTCAGCATGTAGGTCCCGAGCCGCGACAGCACCAGCCGCCCGGCATTGTCGTCGGTACAGCCAAACACAAGGTCACACTCACAGAGTTCACGGGCAATAGGCTGGTCGACGATCATCCCCACTTGGACCTGGCAGTCCAGATCAGGAGCGATCGAAAGCAGATGATCGCGCACCACCTCCGCCTTGGGCTGCCCGACCTGGTCCGGATGGGAGCCGTAAACACGTGTAACGTTGGAAAGAGACAACTCATCGGCATCGATCACGTGCAGATGCCGGACACCCACCCGTACCAATTGCTCGGCGACGGCCGAACCGGTGCCGCCGGTACCGACGATCCCTATCGTCAGCTCACTCAGGGTACGCTGCACCTCACCTCCAAAGGCCCGCACATTACGGTCGAACATCGATGCCAGTGGCGGCGAGGGATCGTTGTAGGACTTGACGAGGCGCCAAGTGTCGGAAACGTCCCACAACCGATCGAGCGCAAAGCGCGCGCCGTCCTCGTGTTGCAACGTTCCGGTAAAGGCGATGCCGTGCCCAGTGGGCGCCACGATCAGAGTGCCATAAAACTCTTGCCCGGTGCGCAGCCGGAAGAGGTCTGCTATCTGACCGTCGACCTGCTCGTCATGTTGGCTCGGCCGCGGCGAGGAGCCGACGCCCGGATGAGTGTGAAACCAGATAGCAATTTCACCACGGGCCTCCGCCTTCCCAAGCGAGCCAACATATCCCTCCGACGAGATTCCGAGGCCATCATGGCGGCGGTCTAGATAGGCATTGTCCGGCACCCAGTCGATGCCACGGCCCAAGAGCCGGATATGGCCCGCAGGCGTCCTAACCAACACGGCTCGGAGCACCCCGGCTGTCTCGAGCGGGTTGCCCGAGGCCACCATGATCTCATTCATCACCGGGTTGGAAAGCACGAGGGTGGCAGTCATGCTGCCATCCATTTCGCCGCCTTGTGGAGTTCACTCGCGATCAAGGCGAAATAGCTCTCCAGGGAGTCGATACCGGCCATCCAGCGCTGCGGGTCCAGATGCCGTGACCAGCGCTGCCAGTCACGCCCAAAATAGTGCTCGATCGAATCGGTCGCTTCGATGCGCGAGCCGTCGGCCCGAAACACCCCCGGATAAAACCACCACATATCTGGCGGCACGTCAGGATAGCCCGGCGACAGGCGCAACAGCAGGTCTGCATTCCGGACGCTCAGCCCGGGCGGCAAGACAAACTCCGGCACCCTCACACAGATCATGCCGGAGTCGAGCGCCGTGGAATGGCCTGGTGCTTTCGCCTCGAGAAATTCGACATCAGCCGCCGGGAGCATCGACCTAGCCCTCGCAACCAGGGTTGATCTGAGCGGGGGCAGTGAAGAACCGCATCCCATTCTTGAGCTCAACCACATCGGTTTCAGCGATCTTGCGATCCGACCCGCCGGGTACAACCTCGAAGAAATCACGCTCCAGCCCCACCGGCGGGGTAGGCAGGAGGCGCAGTTCGTGCCCGGTCATACGCTCCTTGTCGACCTTAAAGGTCTCCCGGTCGATCTTGATGTCGATTTTCTGATCGCCACCATGATGACCATGATCATCGTCGGCGCCATCCGTTTTCATTTCGTCGCTCATCTTATATCTCCGTTAATTGATACCGAGATACCACGACACCATACCGGTTGACAAGATAGGTGCGATGTAACCATATTGGTGCCATGAAAGCACCAAAAGCTATGACCATTCGGCTATCAGCCGAGCAGGCGGAAGCCTTGGAAACAGTGGCAAGTGTCGAGGATAGACCCGTGTCGGACATCATCCGCGCTGCCATATCAAAACATATCGATGCTCGTCGGAAGGATCCCGACTTCCAACAGGGCCTTAAAGAGAGAATCAACGTCGCCAGACGTTTGCTTGAGCGCTGAGACAATGGCCAAGAAAACCGAAATCAGATTTGCGGCCGAACAGCGCACCGGTGGACTCAAGCCTAAGTCCAACCGAAATGTCACCTTTGGCAAGGTTACGGTAGCCTCCGCCAAACCTAAGGCCGACGTGGTGGCGCGAAATGTCGCCGCCGGCCAGTCGGCGCTGAAGCGTGCAGCCGACAAAATCTCGCGGCCGGGCATATCGCTCCGGCCTTCCAAGGGCGTGCCGCTCTATTACGTCGATGACGCCCGGCCCAAAGAGATCGTGCGCGAACTTGACGGCCAGAAGGTGTACGGCGTTTTCCACAGCGGCAAGTTCGTCGCCTCGAATGGATAAGCTTGGACCTGCCGTAAGGCGGGTCGTCGCCCTTCAGATCGAGTCCTCCAAGCCTCTTGCCATTGTGCTGGCCGGCCACAATGGCTCGGGCAAGTCGACTATGTGGCAGCAGCAGCTTGCCCCTGTGCTCAAGATTCCGCTAATAAACGCCGATCGCATGATGATGTCGATATTGCCTGAGCCTCGAAGGAGTGGCGCACTCCCGCATTGGGCGCAGCAGTTGCGCGACGACGACCAGAGTTGGATGCGCGTCGCCCAGAAGGGCGTCGAAGCCTTCGTCGCCCAGGCCCTGGCCAACAAAGTCCCCTTCGCCATGGAGACCGTCTTCTCATACTGGCAGCCCCAGGACGACGGCACCGTTGTCTCCAAGATCGACCAGATTCGGCAAATGCAAGCAGAAGGGTACTACGTCATCATTTTCTTCGTCGGCCTTACCTCGGCCGAGCTCTCCATTGCTCGCGTCGAGACACGCGTTAGCCGCGGCGGTCATGCAGTTGACCCGCAAAAGCTCTTCGATCGGTTCCCGCGCACGCAGAAGGCAATCAATAAAGCGCTAGAGGTCGCGGACGCAGCTATTCTCGTGGACAATAGCCGCGATCGGGAAGTGGCCTTTACCGTCTGTCACGTACGGGCGGGGAACGAGGCGCTATTTGATTGGCGCGACAATGGGGATGCGCCGCCACCTGCCTCCGTGCTCGCCTGGCTTGACCTCGTAGCACCACGAGAAGACCAACCTCCGGCTGAATGAAAGGGAATCAAGTCGGCGGGCGGCAAGCAGTGTGCCGTAGACGAAGATACCGCCGCCACCGCGCACAAGGACTGCTGGGCTGCTTAACAGCGAACTACTGGCCGAGGTGTTTCAACCACTTGTCCGCGTCATTGTGGTATTGACGGATCACATTGTAGAGGGAGTGACTCCAAGCGCAGCTCTCATATACTGCCGCTTCCCTTCGCGATTGCTCCCCTCGTGTAAGGTAACTGTCGAGCAACCTGCTATGCTCCGCTGGACGTATACGAGGATCCCGCGGAGTTCGCCCGGATGGCGATCGATCGCATTGTCGCGCTCCGGAGACCGCGAGCGTGGCCCTAATTTGTGCAGACGACCAGGATGTTGATCGGTGGTTTGCGTTGATGCAGGGCGATCTCGATGCGAACTTCCGAGATCCAATGATCTCGGCCATTCAAAGCTGACGATGCGGTTTCACACTCATTTCACGACCCCGGTAGAAGCCAAAGGGCTTGAATTCGACGTGGTTGTGATCCCGAACTTGGCCTCGTACGATGGCTCGGACGCTGTCGGCAGGAATTCGCTATACGTCGCAGTTAGCCGACCGCGGCTCTGATGGGTTGTGACTATGAGGCCATTGGCTCGTCAATGCTCGCTGGTATGGTAGATGAAGAACATGTCGTACTTCGAACGCAAGAGCCTGCAGGCGAGCGTGTCGAGCGCGTGGCGTAGAGGAAGTCGCGGACAACAGTTGGGGACCTACCCAGCGTGGAGTTCGTGCGCCAGGCCGCGGGGCATTCTGCATGCGATAGGCGGCGATATCCTCCGCCTTGAATACCCAAGGCGCGCCGTAGCACACTTGCCGCCCCTTTGATGATGCCGAGACAGGCAACGGTGTGCAGATTATTTGAAGGAACGAAACGTCGTCGATCAGCGCGTACGGCGCAACACCGCAAAGGTTGCCGTCAACGGTTCGATCAAACGAGACGCGTAAGCATGGCAATGATGGAAGGTGGGGAAACCTCCCCCAGAATGTGACAGCGAGGGCTAGTTCCAGCATGAGTCCTTCCCGCAACCATGGTGGGCGTGTTAGGCTGTGTTGCAGATGTTGCACGGAGCTACCGGAAGGCTTCGGTTCCTCTCGGAATGCATCGGGAACCGTCCGTTTTTTCGGTTCACCCTCAACGGGTTAGATCGATGCGATGGCAGAACATCGTCTCGGTCAATTTACGGCAAGTACCTCTTCTTTGGCTATCGGTCGAACGGGCTCTGACTCCGAATCCAGGTTCCCCAGAGAGCGCCGGCGCGCGCCCTGCCGGAAGCCTGGCCTAGAATGATGGTGGAGCGGCAGCAATGAAATTGATGGCGATGCCGAAGACAATCTGGTCGCCGCGATGGTTGATCCAGGCGAACCCGTGCACTAGCGCGAAAAATCCACGGCGGTGGCTACGGCGGCGCCCAAGCCGAGCCGGGCCGAGCCATAACCGCGGCCGCCGGGGCGCCGCAAAGGCGCCGGCCAGCATCTTGCGCTTGAGCCCGGTGTCGAAGACGCCGGCCCGCTCCGAATAGAGCCCGGCCAGGCAAGCGAGGAGCAACGACCCGGAGAACAGCAGTTGCTCGGCGGCGATGGTGTGGGTCGGGTCCTCCACCGCCATGATGACGGCACCCGCCGAAGCGAGCATCGCGAGCAACCGGACAGCAGGCACAGCATTCAAATCCTCGAAGGCGTCCGTCGACATTCGACAAGAGACCTATGGCGCGGCGCGAGCGCTGGCGCTGTACGACTGACGAAAGCGGCTCTCAATCCGAGGAGGCGATGCCGTTCTTGATCCGTGTGAGGCGGCTTTCGCCTTCCTCCGGGCCGAAGCAGCTTTCGAAATCATTGCATTCCCGGCAACTGGGCGCGCTGCACAGCGAAAAACCTTCGGCCTCGCAGAGCTTGCGGTAAAGGTATTTCTTCCATTTCATGTTTTGGGTGTTGCCGGCCGCCAGCGTCGGAAAATGCGAGGCGAGCATGCGGCCGAGCTCGGTACGATTAAAAAGGCCAAGGTCCTGCCAGAGATGGTCATTGCGCATGGCACGCCGGGCGATGATCTTGGCGAAGCGGGCGCTCGCCGGGTCGCCCGGCCGGGCATGCGCCAGCAGCAGTCCGCGCAGAAGTTCTTCCTCCAGCTCCGGCTCGGGCTCGCTCACCTCTTCCAAGGCAAACGCGTTGAGAGAAATAGCAGGGAAACTGCGGGCCAGGACATCGCGCAGCTCGGCGCGCGAAAGGCCGGTTGCCTCCGTCGCCGTCGCCTCGCCGGCCTCGATTTCCTTGAGCGCACGTGAAAGCACACAGGCAAGCACATGCTGGTCGAACCTCCTCTCCAGCTCGATCTGCGGCCATTGGCCGGTGCTGAGCCGGGCATAGTGCTGGGCAAACATGGTGCCGTTCTCCTGGTTTGTCCTATGAAGTCATGCAGCGACCTGGCCGGCCGCAACATGGGTCGGGCAGTTCTTCGGGCAGAAGCGGGCGCCAGGCTCCGCAGCCAATGCAAAGGCCGGCATGTCGACGGCCATGACCACGCGATTGAGCTCGCCACCGAAATCGTATCCTCGCCGTGGCAGACGCTGAGGATTTCACCCGCATCACCGACGCAGTAATGATGCATGACCTCGCGCGAGCAGACTTTGAGACAGCGGGAGCAGCCGATCCAGGCCCTGCCATCGATACCGGTCAGATATTGCGGCATCCGTCTGAAGCCCTCACAAGTGATGAAAGGGAGTGTCTTCGTGAATTCTCCAACCCAACCGAGCTCTTGCAGCTGCTGAGCGCACGCAGGCCAGCGCAATGCTGAAGCCGCATCCTCACTGTGCGAACAGGTGAACGCTGCGCTCCGGCCGGAGGCCATAGGAACAGCGATTGAAGCTGCGCCGACCGCCATTTACGTCCGACGGGAAGGCGAAGCCTCGACCTCCAACACGAAGTGGACGACATTTACTTCGATGTTGCCGGTCATTTCTCGCGTCGCGACCGGGATGTTATGCTTGGAGACGTGATGCTTGCGAGCCCCCAGCTCTATGGAACTGGCTCGGTCCTGGCCGATTTCGGCGAGCACTGCGGTCGATATTTTCGTGCTCCAGGTCGGGGCGTCGTGATCGACGACATAGGCGACCATGCCCCCATACGAAGAAATCGTGTAGGGATTGCTGGCGTCATCGAACCGTTTCAGCCCCCGCAGCCCGAGGTATTCCGCCTTGATTTCGCGCTCATCGAGTACGGTCTTGGCTTCGATGCGCAAATCGAGTTCGGACTCCCGCATCAAAATGATCGTGTAGTCGGTGGGCTTGGCTTGCTTGCTGATGCCGGGATCCAGGGGCCGCGGGGTCTCGCAAGCTATCGAGATGTGACGGAGATCGACGTCGCCGCTGGCGGGGTCGGAGAGTGCTTGCTGGGCGCGGCGATAGGCGAAAAGGTCCGCCAAGGCACGGCTCACCGCCTCTTCTTGCGGAATCCCGGCCTTGCCCTTGCGGAACCAGTCTTTTTTCGCTTCATACTTAGCCCGCCTGAGCTTCAGTTCGTCGGCAGCGACATGAAGCCCTCCTATGGCATTGCCGAGAAACTCCGCCCACTCAGCGTTCTGTACGGCGCCCAATGTCGAGCGGCTCACTGGACCCAACTCCGAAGAGACCGCCTTAGCGTTGCGGCATCGGTAACGGCCTGGTCGATGGTCCACGCGCTCCTAGCAGAAGTCTTGAAGATATAGGCTCCATCACCGTCCACTGTCGGGACCACTACTGCGTTGCCGATGAAGCCGTTACCCATCGGAGGCTGAACGGACTCCTCGCGGCGTATTCCGAACCGGATACTAATCGGGAAGACCTCGCCGTCTTGTGCCTGAATGTCGACGCTCATGGGCAAGCTCCTGCCGACCGCCGCCCGGAGCTCGGCCTGCAAGCGATCGACATAGCTGCGGCGCGCGGCTTCGCTAACGTTCCTTTGACTGCCTACCGGACACTGGGCGTTGGCGAAATATTGCCGGAACTCCTTGAATTCGGAAAAGGCAGCTTTGAAGTCTTTGCCGGCATCCATGGCGTCGAGGATATCCGTATCGACCTGAGTCGAATTGCCCAATGCTAGGAACTTCTCGTCCGACCAGTCCGTGAACGGGCAAGGAATTGCCAATAGATCGTTCTTCTCGAAGCGAGCCTTATCCATAAGGTAACTGGCGCCGTATATCGACGCGAAGTACCGCACTACGCCGGAATCGATAAAGGCACGGAACGCCGCTTCGAACCCGACAGGAAATGGTATGCTCTTGGCGAACTCGTCCGCTTCCATCGCCGCTACCTGGCTTTTCCTCACGATCACGTTGAAGGTCGATGGATAGAGCACCGGTTCGCTGAAATAGAGCGCCTGGGCCATGCTGCGCGGCACGAGAATGACCTCGCCTGCGAAGTAACCCCTGAATTTCGGTGTCACCTTCCGCAACTGAGCTTGCGTCAAAGCCATGATCTGAACGGACTTTTCCGATCCTTCAGCTACCGGACGGCGTGAAACACCGGCATCCTGACCGCTGCGACCTTTTCCCATCGCAAGACCCGAATTCTCTAAAAAATGCGCCAAGGTCTTGTCGTTGAAATTGGACCAAACCGTCAGGGCGTCGTGCATGCGGCGATCGAAGTCACTCAGGATAGCTTGGGTGAACCACCCGCTTTTGCCTACCCCGAAATCGTTTGCCCTCTGATATTGAACCTCGGAATCCGAGGCTAGTAAGCTCCAAACCTCGTTCGTTCTGCCACCGGGCAGCGAGGACAGAAGCGGGCGGTAAACCGCGACCTTGTCATCGGCTTTCGGCTGGCGGTTCGTGACCACGACCACGCATGCGGAGGCTTCCACGCCCGGGAACAGCTTCCTGCGAAGATGAAACAGGCTGCCGATCCAGCGCAACGTTGTCCGACTTCCGATCGCGTGCGCGAACGGGCCTGCCAACCGACCGATGACCGACCGGGCCGGAAGGATCATGGCAACAGTCGCCTCGTCGGCGGCGAACTTGAATATCGCGAGCCAGAAGAAAAGATCCGACAACCTTGCTTGACCGACAGGCACGTTCGCAAGGCTCAATGCCGTCCGGAAGTCCGCGACGCCAGCGCTTTCTTCGCCGCGCCCCTGATCCCGATTAGTGCGATCCTTCTGGCCGCTCGAGGCCGACCATGGCGGATTGCCGACAACGTGGGTGAACTTGCGGCCGAGAAACTTGGTGGCGAACGCGCTCTCGGAAACGACGTTGTCCGAAAGGTCGGGGAGGAATTTTTCGTCGCCGGCCGCCTCTACAAGCTCGTCAATCGTCGCTTGGCCGACATAATCCAGCAGGGTCAAATAAAGGCTGAAGCGACATACGTTCGCGGCCTGTGCGTGCAACTCGACGCCATGGATGCCCTTGAGCAACAGTGCCTTGGCCAGCCGGATATCCCGAGGTTTCCAGCCCTCGCGAGGCGTATACCGTTCCATCAGCCGCCGGAACGCGCCGACTAGGAACAGCCCCGATCCGGCTGCGGGATCGACTAATTCGGAGTCGGAGGTGATCGGGACGACCGCCTCCACCCGATCCAGTACGTGGTCCACCAGGTGCGGTGGGGTATAGAACACACCGTCATCCCGCTTCTGCTTAATGTCTTCGATTTTGATGAAGCGTTCGTAGATGGCCGAGATCGTTTCCGTGCGCAGGATCGAAAAGGACACGTTGAAAAAGCTGTGTTGGATACCGTCGGCCGTGATGGTGTCGCCGCAACGCACCACCCGATGGATCAGCCGGCAAAGGCCATCCGTCACCAGGTCACGCTGATCGTTTTCTATCTTGAAGACACTGCCGTTGATAGCGCCGTCGACGATGTCGAAAGCGGCCAACGCATCGCTTGCGGACCACGCCCCGTGAACGTCGTCATAGGGATTTTCGGAAAAGATCGCTTCGACGAAGGGCGGGAGCGACGGGGTGTCGTTGCCGGCCAGCTTCCGTGAAAGCCAAGCCGATGCAAGGATGCCCCGGTCCGCCAGCACGTATGTGTAGAGGAACTTGCCGATCACCGCGTTGATGAGGTTCTGATGCCCTTCCAGGACGGGAAAGTTCTTCTGGGCCAGTACGTTCAGCGCTTCAATGGCATCGACCAGCTGATTGTCGACACTAGAATCCCGATGAATATCAAGGTCGCGCCAAGTCAACGACGACGCGATCCGGTTGGCGCTGTAGTACAAAAGGGCGGCGGGCAATTCCGCAACCGTTCCGTTGAGCCGCACCTTGATAGGGTCGATTTCGGGTGGTTGGAAACCACCGCAGACAAGCACTTCGTCCGCACAGACGATCAATAGGAACGGCACGACCCCCTGGCTCCATACCAATCGGCGCAGGTGGGCCACTTCGTCCGGAGATTCGGCACTGGCGAGATACACGATGGGCTTGAGCGACGCTGGCCGAAAACCGTCTTCGAGCGCGAAAACGCCGTGGATTTTCATAGCGCTCAGGGCCTGCCTAACGACATACGGAAGCGTCGGAAGCCGGGAAAGGTCGGCCAATTCGAAATATGTCTGGCGCTTGGAATAACCCAGCAGGTCGCGAACCGCCGTGAGGCGGTCGTGCATCCCGGGCTGCATGGTGGCCTGTTCGCTCAATTCCCTCAACTCTACGGAACCACACGGCACTTCCGCGCAACGCACGGTACAACGTCTAAGCTTTTGAATCCATTAACAAATCAAAAAATCAAAAGCTCAGCGTCATCAATGACTTAGCTAGTTGCGGAACCTCAATAGGTTGTCCCTCTCCAGCCCCAGGCGACTGATGGGCGGTTTTAATCCTAAGGTGTAACTGCCCAGGGGGGCGTCTCCGGCCTTGAGGTGCTGACTTGAATGGGGTCCTATTCAACCCGCGCAGCCGGTGTACGGTCGAGTTCCAGCGCACGTTCAGGACAGGATCGCGCGCCCCGCGATGCAGGCAGTTCCTCCCCTTTCGCAACTTCAATGTCACCAGGCAGGATGTAGCCCTCGTCATCAAGCTTGAAGATGTCCGGCGCTTGCGCCGCGCATCGCGCGTGACCCTGGCATTTGGCCTTTTGGACGATGATGCGCATGGCGCTGCCTCCATTGTCTGTGCCCCGGCTCGGGGCGGGCCTAAGACCAGTCCAGGATCAAATTTTCGATCCCGAACACATGGCCGCCAGAGGTTATCGGTGCCGTACCCTGCTTGATCCTGAAAGCCGGGATGCGCGCCAGCCACTCCTCCAGGCCAATGACAATCTCCCGCCGGGCAAGGTGTGAGCCAAGGCAACGGTGGGGACCATAGCCAAACGCTGCGTGGCGGTTGTTCTCCCGCTCCAAATCGATCGTGTTGGGGCATTCGAATTCCGCCGGGTCACGATTGGCAATCATCGTGGCGCAGGAAACATAGTCCCCCTTCCGGATCGGCGCGCCTTCGAAGTCGATATCTTTCGTAGCCACGCGGATCAACTGAATGGGCGGATAGGCCCGCAGCAATTCTTCGGTTGCGAGCGGGATGCGGTCCGGTTCGCTCCGCAGCAATTGCTGATCTTTGAGGTTGCGCGCGAGGTACGCCAAGTCAAAGCCTATAGCTGCTGCGACCGTGTCGAGCCCAGCGACGAAGACAAGCACGCCGATGCCGCGGACTTGGGTGTCCGTCAGCCGGCGGCCCTCGACCTGTGCCTGCACGATAAAGGTCATGAAATCGTCAACCGCCTCCTGGCGGCGCATGGCTGCAAGTTCGTCGATGAATGCCACGATCGTCCGGGCAGCCACAGGTCGTTCCTTATCGTCGCCGTGGAGCAGATCTTTCCCCCAGCCGACGAATGTATCGAGTCGGTCATCGGGCAACCCCAGAAAGCGAAGAAAGGTGCTCACCGCGAAAGGAAAGGCAAAATCCTTCATCGCGTCGCAGCTTGTGCCCGATGCGACAATTCTATCGATCAGCATGATTACTTGCTCGCGGACAGCCGGCTCCAACACCCTCACCCGCTTTGGCGAAAGCAGCGGACTGAGCAGTGAGCGAAAGACGCCATGGGCCGGTGGATCGAGCTCAAGCGGGATCGTCGGCCAGTTTTCACCCAGTATGGAGGAGAAGATGCTGCGATGGCTGGAAAAAGTCTCTGCGTCCTGCAGCACCTTCCGCTGGTCCGCGGCACGGGTGATGACCCAGGTACCCCGGCCATCTTGCGTGTTGTAGCGGGAGTAAAAGATCGGAGGCCCGTCATGTACGCAAGCGACAGCTGCGTGTGGATCCCCGTTGAGTGTTGGTGGCATCCCTGGCGATGTAAACAGGCTGAAGTCCCTCACCATTTCGGGCGGGACATGATCTGGAACGGGGTTGGTCGCCATTTTGTTTTCTCTACATTGGCGTTCATGGCTCGATTGAGATTGCACCGCTGTTCATAAAGTCGATTTCCAGCATGGGCACGTCTCTTGTCGGGCGCCTTCTAGATTCTGTCGCCTGATACAGCCCACCTGCACCAGCGCGGATGAGATCGGTTGCGAAGTCGATCAGAAGGGGCATCTCCGCCGCGCTGCGGTCATGAAGCAAAGCCGCCGCTTATCCCCGTTAGGGTTGAGAGGCTGGTCAATCACCTCTGAGCACCGTGACGCACTGCTGATGCCCTGCTGATCAAATTGTCGAAGCAAGTCGCGTGCCGGATAGGCGTACCCATGGCGCTGCACCAATCAATGCCAGCCTGCACTGGGCCCGCCGCTGATGATCACCTGTCCATCATTCTTAGGACAACGTCCGACAACCGACATCCGTGGTCGGTTTTGTCGAGTCCGCGACATAGGGCTGTTCGGCTTGGCTGCTGCTGCACAGCCTTCCGGTCGACGAGCGAGGAGATCGCTCGCACGGCCCGGATTGAGCTACGACGCGATCCAGCGCAAGGATCGGGTGCGGTCCGACAATACCCGACGGCGCTTGCGCGCGATGATCGGAAATATCAACAAGGTCGAGCCGCGCTTCGGTTCGGCGCTGATGGCGTATGCGTTTTATCGCTCGCAGGCGCTGCAAGGATTTTCGGTCAGACGGCGATGCACTCGTGCGCAGCAGTCCGGCCGGCGACGAGCTTGACTGTATCGATGCGGTCAATTCCGGCGTGCACACCTAACCGTCCGTATGCGCTACGACCTCGCAGCCGCTGTCGCAACGTGGTGCCGAGTCCTATGGCGGCCGGTTCAATCCGAGGGCCTGTCAGCACTCTACACATCCCTGTAGGTCGGACCGGGAACACGTGGTAGACTCTCGGCCAGAAACCGCCAGTCGCTGCGCTCGCGTTCGCCTTCCTTGCGCGTGCCGAAGAACTGGATGATCATCTTGCCGTCGGCGCCATAGGCTTCAATGGACGTGACGTGACCGTCCCTCGTCGGCTTGCGCACGGCCCAGACCTCGCGGATGTGATGGGTCCTAAGATGCAGATGGAAGGTCTCGTCGAGCACATTGATCCGCGGCCCGATCTGCTTGACCGACTTGATCGGGCCGGAATGGATCTGGATGCAACCATGATTGCCGACAAAGCACATGATCGGCATCTCGTCTTCGGCCGCCTGTTGGAACAGGGCGCCAACGGCATCATTGTCGAGCAGCCAGGCGTAATCCTCGTCGGCCATACGCATCGCCTGGCAGCGGCTGAGCTTCAGTGCCTTCAACATATGGTAGAACTGATGCACGTCGCTCAGCCGGCTCCAGTGCTCGCGTAGGTCGTCGACCGTGGCGGCTTGGTCTGGACTCACTGCGTTATCGCGCGCCCCGCTCGCCTCGACCGATATGATCGGCTCCTGGTCGGAGGATGCGAGCTCTGCCGCCAGATTCTGATAGGCCTGCAGGTTCGAGGCGGGCCTGAGATGTACTTTGTGCATCGCCTCGCCGGTGGCATCAAAGAATTGCAGGCTGCGGCGGATCTCGGCTCCCTCGCGCTTCTCGACGGCGAAGCCATACGCCCACGCTTTCGGGAAGATGCGCAGGTCGATCTCGTCGCCGAGCACCATGGCATGCGGGTTGCCGGTGACCACTTTGTCGTAGACGCCGATCTTTTGGTGCACGGCACTTTGGTTGCGGGTGACCGCCATCACCTCGCCGACCGCTTCGAGGCCGGTCAGCAGATCATCGACGCGCGGCTCGATGCGCAGCGCGCCGTGACCACAATGCGCCGCGACCAATTCGGCTTCCGAAATGCCCAATCGAGCGGCGAGATCATGCTCCCGGATTTTCGGATTGTCTTCGCACGCCCGCCGGATTTCGTCCGGCGACGGTTTCTCGCGCTGGTCCATGTCTTACCCCTGCTTCCACCTACGTGTAAGGATCAGCTGCCCTGCCGGGGAATCTTCAGCCGATAAGGCGTGCCGTAATGCTCGACCCTGATCTGCTGCTGGCCCGTGAACAAAGTGTCGCTGGACAGCGTGCGCACGTCGTCGCACCCGCGCGAAAGCCGGGGGTGCTGTCGGAGCGGCGAGACCCGAGTGACTCGAGCAGGCACATGCCGATGGAATTTCATCGAGCCGGTCGGCGGCCACTGGGCGGTGGTGAGCGATTGTCGGTGCTGTCGCAATCGGCCAAGCGGGCATTCGGACGCCACGGGCGGCGCTGCTTTGCCAAACGAAGCGCATCTGACCCAGTCCTGACATGTTGCTCCCTTGCTTCGCCGCATCGATCGCGAGGGCACCCACGACACGATTGTGGATCGGCAGTCTATTGCCGCCTCGCCAGTGGAGCTTCAAAAACTGTGCCAATTGCGCCGAAGCAAGCTCAGAAGGAGTCTTCTGTAATGGTCATTGGTTTAATGTGAGTTCAGCCAACAACTCAGGCCCAACATCCCGCGTGGCGGACCCGACAAACCCGACAGTACGTGTCGGTTGGCCGACACCTTCGCAGCAATGGACTCACAAGAACCACCGCAGGGTCAGAGATGCCGCGCTGTGTTGAAATATTTTTTCGCTTTGGCACGGTGCATGCAACGTGGTGCGCAAGCAGGTCCCGGACTGAGGAGAATGGAGCCATGATTACGCTCACCGACAACGCTGTTGCCGCCATCAAGACTGCTCTTTCCCGCGCCAGCGAGCCGGCGGAAGGCTTTCGCATCATGGTCCAGGCCGGCGGCTGCGCCGGCTTCAAATACTTAATGGGCCTGGAGAGCGTGTCGCGCGAGGGCGACGCGATCACCGAGACAGATGGGATCAAGCTGTTCGTGGACGCGGGCTCCCAACCGCATGTCGCCGGCATGACCGTCGACTTCCTCACCGGGCTCGAATCTTCCGGCTTTGTCTTCGATAACCCCAACGCGCGCGAGAAGTGCGGCTGCGGCAAGTCCTTCAGTTGATCGCCCGAAGCGCCTGTGCGGGTCCATGAAGCGATTGCCGTTGACGGACTCATTTGCGGCAGAGGAGGCTTATATGGCCGGCACAACAGATGTCCCTGTCCTCAAGAACAAGGCAAGGTCGAAGCCGATCTTGGGACCGGCAATCGCTTCAGGTAGGATGCAAAGAACGTCGCCTCCCGAAACAGTTCGGTTCCTGGTGGCACCCAAGCTGCTGGCGGCCAAATCGCGCCGCTGCGCCAAATTCGGCTTATCGATAACGTTGTCGTGTTCGGGTGTCCTTACCTGCGGGCTGACGGCGGCCACTGCGGGCATGTCGACGCCGATCCGGTCTACGTCAAACTCTCGGGCGTCCGCGCCGGCTGCCAGTTCGGGCCCATCATCATCAACGGCATACGCCAGAGGCTCAATGAGGCGGTCGCGCGCTCGCGTCATTCCGGTCAACTGAGGATCGCACATGAAACCTGTCTACCTCGACAACAACGCAACCACACGGGTCGATCCTGAGGTCGTGCAAGCGATGTTGCCGTTCTTTAGGGATCAATTCGGCAACCCTTCGTCGGCGCATGCTCTCGGCGCCTCAGTCAGTGCGGCGGTGAGAAAGGCGCGGAGGCAGTTGCAAGCTCTGATCGGCGCGGAGTTCGACGATGAGATCACCTTCACCTCGGGTGGGACAGAAAGCGACAATGCAGCGCTTCTTTCGGCGCTCGAGGCGGCGCCCAACCGAACCGAGATCGTGACGTCCGCGGTCGAGCATCCCGCCGTGCTGACGCTCTGCGCGCATCTTGAGAAGACCCGCCGCGTCAAGGTGCACAGGATCCCGGTGGATTGCCGTGGCCGGCTCGACCTCGACGCCTATATGGCCGCCCTCACCCCACAGGTGGCAATCGTCTCGATAATGTGGGCGAACAATGAGACTGGTGTGATCTTCCCCGTGGCCAGGCTTGCCGAGTTGGCCAAGGAAGTGGGCGCCCTTTTCCATACCGATGCTGTGCAGGCGGTCGGCAAGCTTCCGATGGACCTGAAGTCGACCGCAATCGACATGCTGTCGCTCTCCGGCCACAAGCTGCACGGGCCGAAAGGGATCGGCGCGCTTTTCGTAAAACGTGGCGTCAATTTCCACTCGCTGATCAAGGGGGGCCACCAAGAACACAACCGGCGTGCTGGCACCGAGAATACGCCCGGCATAGTCGGGCTCGGCATGGCGGCCGAACTCGCCTTGAAATTCATGGACGACGAGACCACACGGGTAAAGTCGCTCCGCGACCGTTTAGAGGACGGGATTCTCCAGCGCATCCCAAGCACCTGTGTCACTGGAGATCCCCTGGAACGGTTGCCCAACACCGCAAACATCTCCTTCGAACATGTCGAAAGTGATGGAATTCCACTCCTCCTCAGCCGCGTGGGCATCGCGTGTTCCTCCGGCTCTGCCTGCACCTCCGGCTCTCTGGAACCGAGCCATGTCCTGAGCGCGATGAAAACGCCACACGCGGCAGTCCGCTTCTCCTTGGCGCGGGACAACGGCGAAGCGGATGTCGACCGGGTGCTCGAGGTCATGCCGGCAATCGTGGAGAAGCTGCGTGGCTTTCCCAGTTCTGGGCCGGGTAAGCGAAGCTCCGAAGACGTTCAATCCGGTCTATGCCTGAGCGGCAGCAGAACAGGCTACCGTTCATGACCCGTCATGTCTTTCTCAACGATACGACCTTGCGCGATGGCGAGCAGGCGCCCGGCGTCGCCTTTACCACGACGGAAAAGCTGGAGATCGCCGAGTCTCTTGCGGCGGCCGGCGTCACAGAGATCGAGATCGGCACGCCGGTCATGGGCGCCGACGAGATCGAAACAATTCGCGCCGTGGTCGCGCGGTGTCTCCCGGTTCGGCTCATGGCCTGGTGCCGGATGACGTCGCTGGATCTCGATGCAGCGATCGAGAGCGGCGTCCACGCCATCAATCTATCGCTGCCTGCGTCGGACATCCAACTTGCCGCCAAGCTCGGCCTCGATAAGGCGGGAGCGCTCCAGGTCATCGAACGTATGGTCAGGCGCGCAGCCGCCGCCGGCTTCTTCGTCGCGGTGGGCTGCGAGGACGCCTCGCGGGCCAATCGGGATCATCTCGCCCGCGTCATCGAGACGGCTGCACGCGCCGGCGCAAGCCGCGTCAGGCTAGCCGACACAGTCGGCGTTCTCGACCCGTTTTCGACCTTCGAACTTGTCGCCCAGCTCGTGCCGCAGTCTCCAATCGAGCTTGAATTTCATGCGCACAACGATCTCGGACTTGCTGCCGCCAACACGCTGGCCGCGATCCGCGCAGGCGCGCGCCATGCGTCCGTCACCGTCCTGGGGCTCGGTGAGCGTGCGGGCAATGCCGCGCTGGAAGAGGTGGCCGCCGCGATGGCGGTCTTCGACGGCGCGGATACCGGCATCGAGCTGACCGCATTGCCCGACCTCGCCGCCCAGGTGGCTTGGGCTGCCCGCCGGCAGACCGCGGCCATTAAGCCGGTCGTCGGCGCCGATGTTTTCACCCACGAATCCGGCATTCACGTCGCAGGGCTGCTGAAGGACTCGCGTACTTATCAGGGGCTCGATCCGGCTCTCGTGGGCCGCTGCCGGCGTATCGTCATCGGCAAGCATTCCGGCGCCACTGCGATTGCCCATGTGCTGAGCGAAAGCGGTCGCGATCTCGACCCGGATCTGGCAGCCGCGATGGTGGCCCGCGTCCGGCGCGAGGCGGCCGAGACCAAATCGACCGTCACTGCAACTCAACTGGTCGAGCTCTACGATGGAATGTGCAGCGAGGCATCCCTCGCGGAGCTGTGCGGGTCCAGGTCAGCCGTGCGCGAGCGCACCGACACCACAGTTTTCCGACCAGGGAGAATGCAATGAATTGTTCCGCTGACAGCCGCCCCATCAATGTCACCGACATCCTCGCACGACTGAAGCGCCTGTCGGCTGCGGAGGAGTTCTTCGCAGTCCTTGGCGTCTCCTATGATCCGAAGGTGCTGAATGTCTCGCGGCTCCATATCATGAAGCGCGTGGGCCAATACCTTGCCGAAGAAGATTTCTCCGGTCTGCCCGACCAGGTGATTGCCGCGCGGGTGCGCGCGACGCTCGAACGCGCTTACGAGGACTTCGCGATTTCTTCGCCGCTCACGCATCGGGTCTTCAAGGTGCTCAAAGACCACGATCCGAACAAACCTGCCACGCCGGGCCGCACCTTTGTCCCGTTCGACTCCGTACTGAAGCGGTTCGGACAGGAATGACCGCGACACGGGTTGCGACGCGACAATGTCGAGAAGCCGACAAATCCGGTCATCACCACGGCGCCCTCAGAAGCAACCAAGCTAAGTTCTAGGAATAGGGGGCAGCGCAAAACAGTTGGCACGAATGATGCGCACCAAAGAGATAACCGCCAAGCCCCCATCCGGACAGGAGCCTAGAGAAACCGCCAATGCACATCGTAATCTGCATCAAGCAGGTGCCGGACTCGGCACAGATAAGGGTCCATCCGGTGACGAACACGATCATGCGCCAGGGTGTTCCGACCATCATCAACCCTTACGACCTGTTCGCCCTCGAAGAAGCCCTCAGACTGCGCGACGCCTATGGTGGCGAAGTCACCGTGCTCACTATGGGTCCGCCCATGGCAGAGGACGCGCTGCGCAAGGCGCTCGGTTACGGCGCCGACCGAGCGGTGCTCTTGACCGACCGCTATTTTGCCGGCTCCGACACGCTGGCGACCTCGTTCGCCCTTTCCCAGGCAATCGCGAAGG
Organism: Mesorhizobium sp. M1334; assembly: GCF_040317995.1. Taxonomy (NCBI): domain Bacteria; kingdom Pseudomonadati; phylum Pseudomonadota; class Alphaproteobacteria; order Hyphomicrobiales; family Phyllobacteriaceae; genus Mesorhizobium; species Mesorhizobium sp. M1334. The sequence goes on along the minus strand of NZ_JAMYLM010000006.1, from coordinate 268,165 downwards.
TTGGCGAGACGTTCGGCACGCCAGACCTCGTCTTCACCGGCAAGCAGACGATCGATGGCGACACCGCCCAGGTCGGGCCCGGCATCGCCAAGCGCCTCGGACTCCTGCAACTGACCTATGTCGCGAAGATCGCCTCTATTGACCTTGCTGCACGCGAGATCAGGGTCGAGCGCCGCTCCGAAGGCGGCACACAGATGCTGAAGAGCAGGCTCCCTTGCCTCATCACCATGCTGGAAGGCACAAACGAGATCCGCCGGGGCTCGATCCAGGACGCCCTGTGCGCCGCGCGCAGCCAGGTCTTGAAATGGAGTGCGGCCGACGCCGGCATTGAGGATCTCACCAAATGCGGCCTGCGCGGTTCACCGACGGTGGTCAAGCGCGTTTTCGCGCCTCCTGCGCGAGCGGAAAAGGCGACAAAAATCGACACCGCCGAGATGGCCTTGCGCGATGTCGCTGACGAACTCATCACGGCAATCTTCACCCGCCAGCCGGCATTGGAACATGAGCTCGCCTTCAACGGCGGCGCGTGAGAGGGCAAGGAGCAGACGATGTCGACCGCGAACCGAGAAACCCCTCGCCCTGCCGCCGGCCGTGCCGGCATAAAGAAGGAGCTGCCCGCGCATTTCAAGGACTACCGGCACATTTGGGTTTTCATCGAGCTCGAACGCGGCCAGGTCCATCCCGTATCATTCGAACTGCTCGGCGAAGGCCGCAAGTTAGCAGACAAGCTTCAGGTCCAGCTTGCAGGCGTCGTGCTTGGACCGCCGGGAGAGGCCATCGGGAACGCCGTTGCCGAAGCGTTCGCTTATGGCGCCGACCTTGTCTACATCGTCGAGGCGCCGTTGCTCGCCGACTATCGGAACGAGCCATTCACCAAGGCGATGACGGATCTGGTCAATACCCACAAACCCGAGATCCTTCTTCTCGGTGCCACCACACTCGGCAGGGATCTTGCCGGCTCCGTGGCGACGACCTTGCAGACAGGGCTCACGGCCGACTGCACCGAACTTGATGTGGATACCGACGGTTCGCTCGCCGCCACCCGTCCGACTTTCGGCGGTTCCTTGCTGTGCACGATCTATACGCTCAATTTCCGCCCCCAGATGGCGACAGTGCGACCGAGGGTCATGCCCATGCCGCCGCGGGCGGATAAACCGGTCGGGCGTGTCATCCGGCACAAGCTCTCGGTAGCCGAGGACGAGATCGTTACCAAAGTCCTGGGCTTCCTGCCGGATAGTCAGTCGGCAAAGGCAAATCTTGCCTATGCCGACGTCGTGGTTGCGGGAGGCCTCGGTCTAGGCGCGGCGGAGAACCTGCAGCTTGTGAAGAATCTCGCGCGGGCAATCGGCGCCGAGCATGGCTGTTCGCGCCCGTTGGTCCAGAAGAGCTGGATGCCGGCTGATCGGCAGATCGGCCAAACTGGCAAGACCATCCGGCCGAAGCTTTACATAGCGGCCGGGATTTCCGGCGCCATCCAGCACCGGGTTGGCGTAGAGGGGGCGGATCTCATCGTGGCCATCAACACCGACCCGAACGCGCCGATTTTCGATTTCGCTCACCTCGGGATCGTCACCGACGCGATCCGCTTCCTGCCCGCACTGACGGAAGCCTTCACCCGGCGGCTGTCGCCCCACAGTCGCGATAAGCTTGCGAGCTAAGGATGGACATGATTGAGGAACAATTCGACGCCATTGTTATTGGGGCCGGCATGTCCGGAAACGCAGCTGCTTACACCATGGCCAGCCACGGCCTGAAGGTGCTGCAGTTGGAGCGGGGTGAATATCCGGGGTCCAAGAATGTCCAGGGTGCCATCATGTACGCGAACATGCTGGAGAAGATCATCCCGGATTTCCGGGACGATGCGCCTCTCGAGCGGCATTTGGTTGAACAGCGGCTTTGGGTGATGGACGACACATCCCATACCGGGATTCACTATCGGTCGGACGACTTCAATGAGGCGAAGCCCAACCGCTACACGATCATCCGTGCCCAGTTCGACAAATGGTTTTCGCGTAAGGTGCGCGAGGCCGGCGCGACGGTTCTGTGCGAGACGACCGTGACGGAACTCATCCGTGACGCCAAGGACAGGGTGATCGGCGTCCGCACAGACCGGGCCGGCGGAGCCATTTACGCGGACGTGGTCGTCCTCGCAGAAGGTGTCTGCGGACTCCTTGGCACGCGGGCCGGCCTGCGCGAGATGCCGAAGCCGCAAACCGTGGCGCTCGCCGTGAAGGAAATGCATTTCCTGCCCGAAGAGGTCATTGAGCAGCGGTTCGGCCTCAAAGGCGATGAAGGCTGCGTGATCGAGGCGGTGGGCACGAGCTCCCGCAGCATGGCCGGGCTCGGCTTCCTCTACACCAACAAAGAGTCGATCTCACTGGGCATTGGCTGCCTCGTCTCCGATTTCGCCGCGATGGCCGAGAGCCCTTACGTCCTCCTCGACGCCTTAAAAAGCCATCCTTCGATCCGGCCGCTGATCGCCGGCTCGGAAGTGAAAGAATATTCCGCGCATCTCATTCCCGAAGGCGGCTACAAGGCTATTCCGCAGCTCTTTGGCGACGGTTGGGTCGTGGTCGGCGATGCCGCGCAACTGAACAACGCCATTCACCGCGAGGGTTCGAACCTCGCCATGACCTCCGGCCGCATCGCGGCTGAGGCAATCATCGAGGTCAAGAGCCGCAACGGTCCTATGACCAAACGGAATCTCGCCCTTTACAAAGCCATGCTGGACAAGTCCTTCGTGGTCAAGGACCTAAGGAAATACAAAGACATGCCGGCCTTGCTCCACACCAATTCCTGCAATTACTTCACGACTTATCCGCGGTTGATGTCGCAAGCCGCGCAGAATTTCATGCGTGTCGACGGCACGCCGAAGATCGAGAAGGAAAAGGCGACCACGGCGGCCTTCATCAAGGCGCGCTCGCGCTGGGGGCTGGTCAGCGACGCGGTCCGCCTTGCATTGGCGTGGCGCTGAGGGGAGACGAAATGACGATCGCAGTGACGAAGTCACGTGTCGAGGACAAGCTTTACCAGAACCGCTACTTGGTGGATTCCGGCCGTCCGCATATCAAAGTGCTACCGCACGAGAGGCCAAGCGCGAACTTGCTCGCGCTGACCCACGTCTGCCCGGCGAAATGTTATGAGTTGAACGACAAAGGTCAAGTGGAGATCACCGCCGACGGCTGCATGGAGTGCGGCACCTGCCGGATTTTGTGCGAGACCAGTGGCGAGATCGAGTGGAACTATCCACGCGGCGGCTTCGGAGTCCTCTTCAAATTCGGATGACCGAGGCACGCACCATATCAACAGGGTCAATCTTACACCTGAGGTCGGGACCAAGGCCAAGTCTATCTTTGCTGGAATCGCCTCGCAACGAAGAGAAGCTCGTGAATACTGTGCTTTCACAATTCAGACTCAGACACGAAAGGAGGAGCACTCTGGACGACAACCGCTGAGGTGTTTCCATGGCTCACGTACCGCAAGATCGGGTCGACGAGGTAGCACCTCGGGATACCCGCCCTGAACCGCCCATCAAAAGCATGCCCCAAGCAGATATCGCGCTCAGGGGACTCTACGAGATATCGAAGGTGCTGACCGCCCCCAGCGAGCTGGAGATTACGCTCGCCAATGTCGTGAACATCCTGCCTTCGTTTCTGCAGATGCGTCACGGAGCAATCGTCGTCCTGGACGCTGAAGGAGAGCCGGAGATTGCCGCAACTGCCGGCAATACCCACGCACCTCAATCAGGCACTCGCCGCGTCATACCACAGGCCATAACAGATCAAATCGTCGCTACGGGGACGCCGCTCTTCATACCGGACGTCCGCAAGTCCCAACTATTTCAGGCTGACCTTCAAACATCTTCGAGCAGCGGCACCATCCCAATTGCCTTTATCGGTATCCCGCTAAAGGCTGATCATAAAATCCTTGGGACATTGTCGATCGACCGCGCCGGAGACGGCGCCACCGACTTTCGCGACGACGAGGACACATACTTCCTGACGATGGTCGCCAACCTTGTCGGCCGGACGATCCGTCTCCATCGCATCCTGAGTACAGATCGTCAGCGGTCTGTCCATGAGCAATGGAGACCGGAGAAATCGCCCAACGAGGGGAGGACCTACGACCCTGCCCGGCATGCGGATGTCAAAATCGACGGGATCATCGGGGAAAGCCCCGCACTCAAGCAGGTGCTCGAAACCGTCTCGGTCGTAGCAGGGACCAATTCCACCGTGCTACTGCGGGGTGAAAGCGGCACCGGCAAGGAATTCTTTGCGCAAGCCATCCATAAGCTCTCACGTCGGAGGAAGAAGTCTTTCGTCAAATTGAACTGCGCCGCACTGTCTGAAAGCGTTCTGGAGTCAGAGCTGTTTGGGCATGAAAAGGGCGCTTTCACGGGTGCTATCTCCCAGCGCGCCGGTCGTTTTGAATTGGCAAATGAGGGAACGCTGCTACTTGATGAAATCGGCGAGATTTCGCCGGCCTTTCAAGCCAAGCTGTTGCGTGTCTTGCAGGAAGGCGAGTTGGAGCGAGTCGGCGGCACCAAAACGCTACAGGTCGACGTGCGCCTCATATGCGCCACCAACAAGGACCTCGAGACGGCCGTCATAAAAGGGGAGTTCAGGGCCGACCTTTATTACCGCATCAATGTGGTGCCAATTATCCTGCCTCCGCTCAGAGAGCGACCCGGCGATATTCCACGCCTTGCGAACGCCTTCCTCAATCGATTCAACAAGGAGAACGATCGCGCACTCGCCTTCGCGCCGTCGGCGCTTGACCTGATCTCGCAATGCTACTTCCCTGGTAACGTCCGCGAGCTGGAGAACTGCGTCCAAAGGACGGCGACACTTGCGCGTTCAAGGACGATCACGCCATCCGATTTCGCCTGTAAGAAGAGCCAGTGCCTTTCCTGGCTCCTCTGGAAGCGAGCCGACCGCTCGAATGGCGGCAATACCATCGACGATCTCGCACGGGTCAACGCAGTGCCGGTCGGATTGCGGCTGCCGGCCAGTCGCATCGGTGCCTCCGCAGGCAACGTATCTCCCCTTGCGGCCGGCGATCCGAACGATCCCGCTTGTCCCTCGCGTCTGACGGAACGCGACCGGCTGATCGACGCGATGGACAAGGCCGGTTGGGTTCAGGCCAGGGCGGCTCGTATCCTCGGCCTCACGCCGCGGCAAATCGGCTACGCGCTGCGCCGGTATGGTATCGAGGTGAAGAAATTCTAGACGTCGTGATGACGTCAAACGTAAGCCCGGAGTAGTCTCCCTCACACTCTGCGCGCCCAAGGCTGGTAACCTTCGCGCCCGATTTGCTTGTCCACTGTCGGAAGCCCGACAAAGGTGTGTCGGAGCAATCCGACGGAATCCGACACGAAAGCCAATTCGTGAACCAAAACCGCTCTTTGACATGGCATAGCTCTTGCGGTTCGAACTGCGACATTACCCAGCAACGGAGCCGTTCGATGTCCGCACCGGCAATTTCGCTTGAGAGCCTCAGCACGACATTCGATCACCAGTTGCTTGCCACCGTGAAAGCCGGTGGCTGCGCGTCTTCGTCCTGCGGCTCGTCGATAAAGCCGGACGACACGGATCCGGCTGTCTGGGAGAAGATCAAGGATCACCCCTGCTTTTCAGAAGAGGCGCATCACTATTTCGCGCGCATGCACGTCGCGGTCGCGCCCGGCTGCAATATCCAGTGCAACTACTGCAATCGCAAATATAACTGCGCCAACGAAAGCCGGCCTGGGGTGGTCTCCGAAAAGCTGACGCCCGACCAGGCGCTACGCAAGGTGATCGCGGTCGCCAACGGGGTGCCGCAGCTTTCCGTGCTCGGCATCGCCGGACCTGGCGATGCCTGTTACGACTGGAAGAAGACGAAGGCAACGTTCGAACGAGTCGCCAGGGAAATCCCAGACATCAAATTTTGCATCTCCACGAATGGGCTCGCGCTGCCGGACCATGTCGATGAGCTTGCCGACATGAATGTCGATCACGTGACGATCACCATCAACATGGTCGACCCTGAGGTCGGTGCAAAGATCTATCCTTGGATCTTTTACGACCATCGCCGCTACGTCGGCATCGAAGCCGCCCGGATCCTGCACGAGCGGCAGATGTTGGGTCTGGAGATGCTGACCGCGCGCGGCATCCTCACCAAAATCAATTCAGTGATGATCCCCGGCGTGAACGATGAGCATCTGATCAAGGTGAATAGATGGGTCAAGGAGCGAGGCGCGTTCCTGCACAACCTCATGCCGCTGATTTCGGACCCGGCGCACGGCACGCACTACGGACTGAGCGGGCAACGCGGCCCAAACGCAATGGAGATGAAGGCTCTTCAGGATCGTGTCGAAGGCGGCGCCCAGTTGATGCGCCACTGCCGGCAGTGCCGGGCAGATGCCGTCGGCCTGCTCGGAGAGGATCGTGGCCAGGAATTCACAGTCGACCGGATTCCCGGCGAGGTCACCTACGATGCCAGCAATCGCAAGGCCTATCGGGAGCTGGTCGCGGAGGAGCGCCGTGATCACGTGGCGGCTAGGAGAGAAGCGATCGGATTGGTCAAGGCAGCGAGCCCCGGCAAGTCCCTTCTCTTCGCGGTGGCGACCAAGGGCGGCGGCCGCGTCAATGAACATTTCGGCCATTCGAAGGAATTCCAGGTTTATCAAGCCTCGCCGAGAGGGATCAGTTTTGTCGGGCATCGGAAGGTGGAGCAGTATTGCCTCGGCGGCTGGGGCGGAGAAGCCGCCCTCGATGGCGTCATCGCAGCGCTTGAAGGCATAGATATCGTGCTGTGCGCCAAGATCGGAAACTGCCCGCAGGATCAGCTCGCCGACGCTGGAATCCAAGCCACCGACGCATATGCCCACGACTACATCGAGACCGCAATCAGCGCGATTTACGCGGCCGCGTCTGGGACCCCCGCACTCGCGGCGACGGCCTGAGCGCGTCTCATCCATTCGGACCAGGAGTTAAAATGGCTTTCAAGATCATCGCATCCCAATGCACCCAATGCGGCGCCTGCGAATTCGAGTGTCCCTCCGGCGCGATCAAATTCAAAGGCGAGAGCTATGTGATCGAGCCGCAAAAGTGCACCGAATGCGAGGGAGTCTTCGATGCGCAGCAATGTGCCTCGGTATGCCCGGTGCCGAAGACCTGCGTTCCTGCGTGACGGACATTGGGCCGCCGACATGGTCGGGGATGCCTTCGCAGGACGCCTAGAACGCCTTTGTTCACAATCTGCAGCCTCAAGAGAAATCAGGGAACGGACATGTCGCTCGGACGCGAAGAGGAGGTCGAAATCCGCAGGCCTCCACGATTCATGCCGGGAGAGCGGGTACGTGCCACTCGCCACATAAAGAATGACGGCACCTATCCTGGCAGGGAGATCGGCGAAAATCTCGTGCGGAAGGGCGACGAGGGGTATGTGCGCGACATTGGCACCTTTCTCCAGCAGTTCTTCATCTATGCGGTCGAATGGATCGACCGTGGCACAGTCGTCGGCATGCGAGCGCGTGAACTGATGAGCCTCGACAAAGCCGAGGTGCCCTGCAGTGCTGATAGCAATACCAATGAAGGGACGGCCAGATGAAAGTCATGATCCGCAGGACCGATGCTGGCTTGTCGGCGTATGTCCCGAAGAAGGACCTCGAAGAGCCGATCATCAAGCTCGAGAAGGAAGAGTTGTGGGGCGGAACTGTGACGCTCAGGAACGGGTGGCGGCTCCTCCTACCCGATCTTCCACGGGATACGCGTCTGCCGATCACCGTCGAGGCAAAGAAGGTTTCCGAAGAGGACTGATGCTGCCCCTTGATAGGTGCGTCGCGAGGAACGAGCATGAACACGATCCTGACATCGGGCCACCTGGTCATCGTACGGGACAGTTTTGCCGAAAAGCTGCTTGACCTGGCGAAGGAAGCGCTCGCCGCCGATCAGGTGATCCCCTATCTCGGTCCGGGTCTTCTTGGGTTCAACTGTGCGGAACCGCCTGTGCCACATACGCCGGAGGTCGTTGCCGCGGCACTCAATGCACGGGCGCCAGCCCCTTCCAGGATCCGCACCAATATGTGGTCGGTTGCGCAGTTCATCGAACAGCGCCGGCATCGCCGGACGCTTCAAGCTTGGATGACCGACATATTCGCAGCGCCGGTGGCGCCGACCCTCCTCCACGCCTGGCTCGCAAGGCTGCCGCTCTCCCTCATCATCGACAGCTGGTACGACGGCGCGATGCGCACGGCTCTCGTAGAGACCGGCCGAACGGACGTTGTTGAGATACAAGGCGTCACGCGGGCGAACGAAATCGGTAACATTTGGACGAAAACCTACGATTTGTCCGGGAGGGAACTCGACCCCCGATCGGGGGCAAAGACGGTTCTCTATACACCTCACGGGAGTATTAGGCCGGCGCAAAACTTTCTCGTCGCAGATTCCGACTATGTCGAAGTCCTGACCGAAATCGATATCCAGACACCGATCCCAGACGTGGTGAAGGAACGGCGCATCACCCGTGGATTTTTTTTCGTTGGCTGCCGCTTCAACGATCAGATGCTGCGCACCTACGCCAGGCAGATCATGAAGCGCTCCCGAGGTCCACATTGCGCGGTAATGGACGCGGAAACGCTGACCAGAAACGAAGCGCGTTTCCTTGCGGCAAGCGGAATCACGGTGATCGACATGCCAGTAAGTGAAACCGCGGCTCGGCTTATAGGAACGGGCACTGCTGCAGGTGGTGGACAGGATTAACAATGGCGGGCCCCTTTGATGATTGGTCCTTCGGCTTGCCTCGAAGGCGCAAAATGCAGTCGGGAATACACCCGTGAGCAGTGATGCTATCGGCAGCGCAACGAACGCTCTGAATTCGTTGACCCATGTGGAAGCGGCGCGCTGGGGCCGGGATTTGAGTACGCTGTTGCGCATCACGCGTATGAATTTGCGGCACCCCTGGCAGGTCGCCTTCGCTATGGGCTCGACGGTCCTGGCGGCAATCCTCCAGTTGCTCATTCCCCAGCTTCTCGGCCGGGCCGTCGACCTGACCCAGACAGCCATCGGGGGCGGTGTCGCGGGGACCGCGGCAGGACAAGCGCTCTGGACCCCTGCTCTCCTGCTGCTCGCCGTCAGCGCGCTACGCGGCCTTTTCACGATGGCGCAGAACTATTTTGCCGAAGCCGTCGGGCATCATGTCGCGTACGAACTGCGGCTCGCCTACTACGACAAGATCCAGCGTCTCAGCTTTTCCTTTCACGACCGGGTCCATTCAGGCGATCTGATCACCATCGGAATGCTCGATCTCCAAGGCGTGCGGATGTATTTTTCCACCGCGCTCGTTCGCGTGCTCCTGCTCACCATGCTGATCGGGATCGGCGCCTACATGATGATCTCGACCGATCCCATGCTCGGCCTGGTCGCGCTGAGCTTCGTGCCTTTTGTCGCCTGGCGCTCATCGGCCACACAGCTTAGGCTGCGCGCCACCTGGCTCGACCTGCATGAGCGGCTTTCAGTACTAAGCCGCGTGATGGAGGAAAATCTCGCAGGCATCCGCGTGGTCCGCGCTTTTGCGGCTCAAGCCTACGAGATGCTGAAGTTCGACGGCGCTTCCAAGAACGCGCTCGACCTCGCCCACGACCGCGTTGACATCTACGTGCCCAGCACGTCGGCGATGACCTTGTCCTTCTTTTTCGCAATGGGATTGGTGCTCTGGATTGGTGGCAGCAAGCTCGTCGCTGGCGAGATCAGCGTCGGAACGGTGGCGACCTTCCTGACCTTCATGACAATCCTGCAAATGCCAGTCCGCCAGATCGGCCTCATGGTCAATGCCTTTGCCCGCGCTTCTAGCTGCGGTTCGCGGCTTTTCGGTCTGCTCGACCAGGAGATCACAATCAGGGATGCTCTCGAGGCCAGACCGCTCGAGATAAGCGACGGCACTCTGCGCTTCCACAATGTCTCGTTTGCGTACCCCAGCGCCGAAAACCGCGCCATTCTGAAGAACGTCAGCTTTGAGGCCCGTAGAGGCGAGACGATCGCGATCGTCGGTCCGCCGGGTTCGGGCAAATCGACGATAGCTCATCTGGTCCCCCGCTTTTATGACGTGACCGGTGGCGCCATCACGCTGGACGGCCAGGACATACGCAATGTCACCCTCGCGACGCTTCGCAAGGCGGTCGCCGTCGTACAGCAGGATGCATTCCTATTCACCACTACGATCGAGAACAACATCGCTTATGGCGATCCCTGGGCGAAGAGACAGCGAATCGAACGCGCTGGCGAATTCGCCCAGCTCCACAACTACATCCTCGGGCTCCCAGCGGGCTACGAGACGGTCGTGGGCGAACGCGGCGTCTCTCTCTCTGGCGGCCAGCGCCAGCGTCTCACGATTGCTCGCACCATGATGCTGCGCCCCTCCGTCGTCGTTTTCGACGACTCAACGGCCGCGATCGATGCCGGCACCGAGCAGCGCATCCGCGCGGCGATGGGGCGCTTCGCCAAGGATCGGGTGACGATCATCATCGCGCACCGGCTGAGTGCGCTTGTGCATGCCGATCAGATCCTTTTTGTCGATAACGGCGAAATCGTAGAACGCGGCACGCATCAAGAGCTTTTGGCGAAGCGGGGACGCTACAGGGCCCTTTACGTTCTCCAGACGCGCCCGGGTGATGACAATATGACCCAGTATGGGGGCGCCCGCTGATGGCGCAGGGCCGCGCCGGCGAAGTCGAAGCCGAACGTGACGACGGTAGACGCCCTCCGCGCGCGGTTGTCGGCTCGCACCGCATCGAGGAGGAGATGTTCGGCCGGGCTTTCGACAAGAGCATCCTCCGGCGCATCTGGGCTTTCGTCCGTCCCTATCGGGCCAGGGTAGTCATCACGATTGCAGCAATGCTGATCTTCACCGGGACGCAGCTTCTCATCCCGTTGATCATCCGCTACGCGCTCGACCAGGGCATGAACCCGGCAAGGACCGATCGCTCAGCCCAGCTCGCGGCCGTCGGCGCGTTCGTTTTGGCGATTTTGGTCAATTTCGCTGCCGGCTACATGCAGGAAACCGTGGTTGGGAAAGTGGCCGAAACTGTCCTGTTCGACATCCGCCGCGCCATGTTTGGCCATCTGCAGAAGGTTTCGCTCTCCTTCATGGACAAGACCGAGGTCGGACGCCTCATGTCGCGCCTGCAAGGCGACGTCAACTCCATACAGGAATTCCTCGAAACCTCGGTATATTCCGTAGGCGATGTTGCGCTTCTCTTCGGCATCGTTTTCGTAATGCTGTGGCTCGACTTCCGCCTCGGCCTCCTGACGCTCTCGGTTCTGCCGGTCCTGGTGATCGTCCGCATTGTCTGGCTGCCGCGTGCCCGCGACGCCTTCATGGCCGCACACGAGACTAATTCCGTCGTCAACGGCGCGCTGGCCGAAGCCATTCACGGCGTGCGCACCGTCCAGTCAATGGACCGCCAGCAGGTGAATTTCATCCTTTTTGACGACAAGGCCCATGCCAACCTCAGGACCCACCTGATCGCTGCCAAATATGCACTGGTCATGGTGCCTATCGTCGATGGCCTCACCGGCCTCGCCATGGCCGCCGTTATTGTGGTCGGCGGCTCGATGGTCATGAATGGCCGCATAGATGTGGGCGTATTGGTTGCCTACCTATTTTACATCCAGCGCTTCTTTGACCCGATCCGCTCACTCACCCTGCAATATTCGGTCATGCAGCGCGCCATGGCCTCAGGCAAGCGCCTGACCGATGTGCTCGACGTCAAGATCGATGTTCAGGACAAACCCAATGCCGAGGTGCTTTCGCCCGAAATGGACGGCTCGGTCGAGTTCAGGGACGTCACCTTCGGCTACAATCCGAACCGTTCGGTGCTGAAAAATGTCTCCTTCCGGGTCAATCCCGGCGAGACGGTCGCACTGGTCGGGCCGAGCGGTTCTGGCAAATCGAGCGCGATGGCCCTGGTCCACCGCTTCTATGATGTTCAGCAGGGCCAAGTGCTGGTCGGCGGACATGATGTGCGCGATCTCACCCAGGAATCGCTCGGCCGCCAGGTCGCCATGGTGCTGCAGGAGCCGTTCCTGTTCACCGGGACGGTCTTCGAGAACATTCGATACCACAAGACGGAAGCCACGCGCGACAAGGTGATCGAGGCCGCCAAGGCGGTCGGCGCCCACGACTTCATAATGAGCCTCGCCGACGGGTATGAGACCCAACTTGGCGAACGCGGCGACAACTTATCTCTCGGCCAGCGCCAGCTTATCAGTTTCGCCCGCGCGCTCGTCGCCGACGCCAAGATCCTCGTGCTCGACGAAGCTACCGCCAACATCGACAGCTACACGGAAATGCAGATTCAGAAGGCTCTGATAAAGCTGCTTGAAGGGCGCACTGGCCTCGTCATCGCCCACCGTCTTGCCACGATCCGGGGTGCCGACCGCATCATCGTGCTTCAGAATGGCCAAGTTATTGCGACTGGCAACCACGATCAGCTAATGGCCATGGGGGGCCTGTATTCCAAACTCTACAATCTCAACTACGCCTCCTTTGACGATATTCCAGAACACGATACGACCGTACAAGCCGGCTCCCAGACCTGACGTCTTGGCGGCCTTGTGGTACTGACATTGACTTCGGGCGTGCCGGCGGACACTCAGGCCGCCGCAGACGAGGAAGCAGGCAGCATTCATGCAAAGCACTCGCGCGGATCGTGAAGACCGGCTGCGAACGATTTCCTCCAGCGTCGTTATCCGACCGCGGTGCACGCCGCGACATCGGGCGAACTCGCTCCAGGTGGTGTCGCTCGGCGTAGCAAAGCCGCTCGCGAGCGCGCCCTCAACTGCGCCGTAGCGAGTGACGGCTTTGCTACCGCCGAGCCGCTGATGAAGCTGGATGCGGGAGCCGCCACCGGCGCCGCCCCGGTCGAGAAGAACCTCTTGCGGCGGGCTATGGGCAACGGCTAGCGCGAGCGCGACGAGAAGATGCGTGCCGGCATCGTGACGCGCTCGGCCATCATCTCCTTAGGATCGTGCAGTCTCACACCGTGCCCAGATGCCGGCCAACGCACAAACCTGGTAATCTGTGCCGCCGGCTCGTCGTCAGTTTGGCCTCCCTCACGATTTCCCAATCCCCACCACGTGCACGCTCGAGCAATGTGAGGGAGCGCTGTTACAACGATTTACCTTCGGATCAGACCGCGAATTTCATGGTCAGCCAAGTCGAGCCATGATTTCGGATTGAATGGTCGTCGCGGTGTATAGGGAAGCATCTAGCGGCAGATTCCCAAATGCCAGTTGACAAAGAAGGTAGTTAGCACCTGCCTCTTCCAACTGACTGAGCAGAGCTTCTCGCACAGACGCTGCTGATCCTACCACGCACAATTCACTCTCGACTGCCGCATCGAAGGTCAGCGGCAGGTTGGGTGGAGTGGGGATAGCGTTAAGCTCGTAAAGGAATTGGAAGCTCTTGAGCCATCGTTCGTAAGCAGGTGCCGCGAGCGAATAGGCATGTGTGTCACAACGCCCAACCACGACCATGCGGAGCAATCCAATAAATGGCGCTCGATCGCCCGCGCCAGTGTTGTCCTCTTGATAGGCGCGGAACGCATCAGTAGTTTTGCGAACAGAAGAGGAAGGTCCTACACACGCGATATTTGCTCCATTCGCAGCGGCCCAGGCTGCGGACTCGGGTCGATTGGCGGCGACCCATGTCGGCGGATGTGGACGCTGATGAGGTCTTAGCGTCAAAGGAACGTCATTGAGCTCAAAATGGCGGCCTTGATAGCACAGCGTGCCAACCTTCATGGCATTAACAAGTATTTCAACAAGAATTTCGCTGGCTTCCGCATAGCGGCCCAGCACCGCGTCCGCACCAATCCCGAAGTAACCCAATTCGATCGGGAGAGCACCGCGCCCTATGCCCAGTTCGAGCCTGCCACCGCTCAACTGGTCCAGCATACAGATCTCTTCGAACGCACGCAGCGGATGATAAAGCGCAAGCAGCATCACCAAGGGTCCGAGACGCAGGCGCCGGGTGCGCTGGGCGACGCTCGATAAGAACAGATTCGGCGATGGACCTCTCCCATGGGGGGTACAGTGGTGCTCTGCGAGATGATAGGCATAGAACCCTAGCTGATCGCACGCCTCTGCTAATATCAGGCGATCTTCGTACTGCCGGGCGATATCGAGGCCGTCCTCGTCCAGATGATCGAAGATGCCGAAGGCTAGGTTTGAAGGAAAGACGTTTGTCACTCGATATTGTCCCCGATTTTAAAGAAAAATGTTGTCGTGCTTGGGTGACCAAGCAAGCCTAAAGATAGCAATGTGTGATATCGGATTAGCGTCAGCGTACCGAACGAGCAGAGCCTGACGCTCCCCTGCCCGTGGTGCTTGGTATGTTTAAGCTTCCAACTATATCGCGAGCGGCAGCAAGAAATGCATCCAATTGCTCTTTTGTGCCGATGCTGACGCGGATGCAATGTTCCAAACCATTGTCCGGAAAGTAGGCAACGAGTATCTTTTGCCTTTCCAAGGCTGCTTGCCACCATGAGCCGTCCTGTCCCGCTGGCACACGGGCTAGCAAGAAATTTGCGTGGGAGGGCGTTACGGAAAATCCAAGTTGCGACAGTGCGGCTGTCACTCGCTGTCGTTCATGTCTGATGTGCTTGTGGTTCTCTGCGTAGGCGCCGCGATGCGCAAGCACGCTGATACCAACCGCATGCCCGATCACGTTCATGTTGAAGACGTTCTGGATGTTGCGCAGCCTGCCAATAATCTCAGGGTGACCGAAACCGAAACCGACGCGAATGCCGGCGGCGGCATAGCTCTTCGAAAATGTTCTCAAGATCAGAAGGTTCGAATAACGGTTGATGAGGCGCAGCCCGTGATCGGGTGCAAAGTCGACGTAGGCCTCATCAAGGACGACCAGGCGATCCGATTGTGCCACGAGGCGTTCGATATTGCTTATCGAGAGGAATGTTCCGGTCGGATTGTTTGGATTGGCCACCAGAATGAACTTGGCGTCTTTTGCCGGACCGGAAAGCAATTGCTCCATTGGCAGCGAATGAGTTTGACATCCGATCTCGAGAAACTCAGCACCATGCAACATGGCAAGTTTGCGGTTGAACGAAAACCCTGGCGATATCATCGCCACCTTGTCGCCAGGGGCGAGGAAAGCTCTGTAGATGAGTCCGAGCAGTTCAGACGACCCGTTGCCTGCGATGACCTGATCCGTGGATACGCCATAGGTATTGGACGCTGCTTCCCTCAAGCTGATGTTATCGTCGTCCGGATACAGATACTGGCGATTGAGGGCCGCCACTGCACTTTGCATTATGATTGGCGGCAACGGAAACGGGTTCTCATTCGTATTCAGCTTGACAAAACTTCTGTCCGGCGCTGGTCCGTTGGACGGCAGAGCATCTAACTGTCGCGTACCTTGCGGAAGAGACGAAAGCACAGCTTGCAGTTTTGCATCGGACATATTTTATCTCCGTTTCAGTCGCACAGGGCATCCGTATGAGCTCGCAACGAGAGCAACATGGCGGACGGATTGACGATGGCAGCGTCGCCTTTCACAAGATGGTCGCAACGCCGGCTGCCACGGGATTTCGGCCAGGCTGTCCTCGGTCGGATCGACTTGACGCGGACGCGGATCTGCATCCCTGCGCGGGCCAAGCCGCTAAGCGGTCTCAGCTAATCCGCCTGAGTCATGCTTTCACAGACGCTTGACCTCGATGCCGTATTTCCTCAGCACGTAGCCAATCTGGCGCGGGGTCAGTCCAAGCAGGCGCGCCGCCTTTGCCTGCACCCAACCACATCTTTCCATGGCAGCAATGACGCGCTCGGCGTCGGTGGTCCTCGCGCCCAATGAGTGGGTTGCTCCGGCAGGCGGGACTGTGGTGGCGGCCGAACGAGCGGCCGCATCCGGCGGCGTGGCCGGATTCACTGCCTCTGGGAGGATTGGCGCTGGTTGCAGCGCGGCCTTGCCCGATCTGCTCTTCCGCAGCGCCTCGGCAAAGCATTGGTCGTGGGAGCACGCAAAGTCGTTTCTCCCGATTGATCGTCCCTCCGCCAGGATCGCTGTCCGGTGCACGCAATTTTCAAGCTCGCGAATGTTGCCGGGAAATTCACATTTCATCAGTACTTCAATCGCACGCGGATCGAAGGTCAGCGTACGGCCGTTCTCATCGTTGAAATTCTTGAGAAACTCAGCTGCGAGGAGCGGAATATCGCTGCGCCTTTGGCGTAACGCCGGCACCAGCAAGGGAACCACGTTGATGCGATAATATAGGTCGGCGCGGAACTCATTCCTTGCAACCGCCTCTTCAAGGTTCCTGTTCGTGGCGGCAATCACGCGAACGTCGACCTTGATGGTCTGGTTGCTGCCGACGCGCTCAAACTCCTGCTCCTGCAGCACGCGCAGTAGCTTTGCCTGGAAGGAGGCCGAGATCTCGCCGATCTCATCCAGAAACAACGTCCCCTTGTCGGCGAGCTCAAAGCGACCCTTGCGGGAATTGAACGCGCTTGTGAAGGCACCCTTCTCATGACCGAACAATTCGGATTCCAGGACTGTCTCTGGCAGCGCTGCACAATTGAGTTTGATGAAGGGCCGCTTGGCGCGCGGCGACAACTCGTGAATTGCCTTGGCGACCAGCTCCTTCCCGGTACCGGATTCGCCTCGCAACAGAACCGTGGTCTTTGCCTTAGCTACCACTGCGATCTTCTCGAGCAGCGCGCTTAGCGCCGGACTATCGCCAATCATCCCCTTGACGTGAACCTTCTTGCGCTGCGGTGCAGGGTGCTTGACATCAGAGAATTGCGTTTGCAGCCGATCTTCCACCTCTGTCGGTCGTTCGCGGTCGCCCGCGGAGAAGCGGTGCAACTTGACTGTCTGTCCCACCATGTTGGCGATCATGGTGAGCAGCCGGACATCATAATCGAGCCGATACGTTGACCTGCTGTCCAAGGCGCGGTCGATAGTCAGCGTGCCTACGGCGTTCCCATCAACACGAATGGGAACGCCGATGAAGGACACGGTGTCGGAGGCCCCAAGCACCTCTATGTCAGCGGCAGTGAAGGCCGAATGCACCGCTATGTTCTCGGCGACGAGCGGCGTGTCCGTCGTCACAATCAGATCGATTGCCTTGCGCGGCAGGCGCATCCGGGAGCGCTCATCGCTGTTCTCGTCGCAGCCGGTGACTACGGTGATGTCCAGTACGCCCTCAGCGTCGAAGAGAGCGATGATGCCGTGCCGCATCTGCACAAACGAGGGCAGGAGATCGACGACCTTGGCCAACGTGACTTCGAGCCGGGCGGGGTCGGTGAGTACTTTCGATATTTCGAAGATGCCGGTAAGCGCGTGCTCGTGCGATGGCACAAAAGGGACCGCGGTGTTCATCTCGGACTTTGGGTAAGCCCTTTTCGCATCCGGAAGCGAAATGCGGCACTCGCTGGCATTTTGTTCTGATTTGGGAATGTTGTGGTGCATATGATCCTCGATCTCGCGCCATGAAATGCATGCCGGCGGCATGTGCGCCCGCGACGTCGCGGGCAAGCGCGAAAATGCTCTGACGTGAACTCGTGCCACCGCCGTGTGGTCGAGTGCAAAGCGGGTCGACCCCTGACGCATCGCTTGGCTCTCCCTCCACGAAGCTTGGCCACGTTCTCGGCTTGCACGGGGGCAACCACACGTTGATTTTCAAAAGACTGGAGCGAAGCGGGATAGTCAATCGAGCTTTCTTTCATTCGTGAAAGAAAATCTCGCGGCCTATGATAGAATTCATCAGTTCTAATTTTTGTCGGCGATGTTGAACGACAGAAATACGGCGCCGGCGATGCGGTGCCCGAGCGGCTGACCGCGCCGAGTTGCCGGGCCGTGCCAGTCACCAGCGCCTGCGAACCAGGGGCGGGAGCGATAATCACTGCCGACGACACTGGTCGGTCGCGGCAACCGCCATTTCCTCGATATTGATGACGCAGATAAGGCGGCGGCGTCGCGTGTGAAGGCGCGAAGGTGGCGGTCGAGCGCGGCTTTCTCGGCGGTGCTCGGAACTTCTGAACCGCATCGTCGCGGTCAGCACCAGCGGCGTCAATCCCTACGTCTCGACGTCGCTTTCAAGCTGTCGCTGCAGCGGCAGCGCGGCAAAGAACACGGCAATTCTCCGCTCTGGTGCCAGCGATGCGGCCCTTCCCAAAGTCGGCAAACCGAGGAGCCCACCACGATGTGCAGCAAAACCGCAAGCCAGAGAGATCGACCGGCAATCTGCCGGAGAACATCAAGCGCGTGCTGGACGGCGGCCTTGTCATTCCCGTCTTGTGCCACCGCATTCATCCCATCATTGGCGAGCCCAACGTCAGTTCAGGTCATGCGGATCCATTTGGCATGGGTATTGCGGCGGCGTTGGTGCAGCGTTCGACCGGAGCGCCGCGATAGGGAGAAGCCCGGGAGAAGTCACGCCACCTCGATCCGGTCAGGGAGAGAGAAACAGTGTCAGCTGCACAAGTCCGCGGCGCGAGTCCCGCGCCCCGCAAACCCTTCTATGCCAAGCTTTACGCGCAGGTGCTTGCCGCCATCGCCCTCGGCGTCGCAATTGGCTATTTCTATCCGGGAACCGGCGAGAGCCTGAAGCCGCTGGGTGATGCCTTCATCAAGCTGGTCAAGATGATCATCGCGCCTGTCATCTTCCTGACAATTGCGACCGGCATTGCCGGCATGAACGATCTTCACAAGGTCGGCCGGGTCGCCGGCAAGGCAATGGTCTATTTCCTCACCTTCTCGACGCTCGCGCTGATCGTCGGCCTGATCGTCGCCAATGTCGTCCAGCCTGGCGCCGGCCTCAACATCGATCCGGCCTCGCTCGATGTCCAGGCCGTGAATACCTATGCCGCAAAGGCCCACGAGCAGTCGGTCACCGGCTTCCTGATGAACATCATCCCGCCAACGATAGTCGGCGCCTTCGCGGAAGGCGACATCCTGCAGGTGCTGTTCTTCTCGGTTCTGTTCGGCATGGCGCTCGCGATGGCCGGAGAGACGGGCAAGCCTGTCGTTTCCTTGCTTCAGGCGCTCATCGCGCCTGTCTTCAAGCTCGTCGGCATTCTGATGAAAGCCGCGCCGATCGGCGCTTTCGGCGCAATGGCCTTCACCATCGGCAGATATGGCATCGGTTCGGTCGTCAACCTCGCGATGCTGGTCGCGACGTTCTATTTCACCGCCTTCCTGTTCGTGTTCGGGGTTCTCGGCGCGGTCTGCCGCTACAACGGCTTTTCGATCTGTTCTCTCATTCGCTACATCAAGGAAGAGCTGCTGCTTGTCCTCGCAACGTCCTCCTCGGAGGCCGCGCTCCCCTCGCTCATGCAGAAGATGGAGAAGGCGGGCGCCAGGCGTTCGGTTGTGGGTCTCGTCATCCCGGCCGGATATTCGTTCAATCTGGACGGCACGAATATCTATATGACCCTGGCGGCCCTCTTCATCGCGCAGGCGACGAACACGGATCTGTCAATCGGCGATCAGGTGCTGCTGCTGCTCGTTGCGATGCTTTCCTCCAAGGGCGCTGCAGGTGTAACAGGTGCGGGCTTCATCACCCTGGCTGCTACGCTCGCCGTAGTTCCGAGTGTTCCCGTTGCTGGGATGGCACTGATACTCGGCATCGACCGCTTCATGTCCGAATGCCGGGCGCTGACGAATTGCGTCGGCAACGCAGTGGCATCCCTCGTCGTTGCCCGCTGGGAAGGAGAATTGGACCGAGCGCAGATGAAAGCCGCCTTCTGCGGTCATCAGCTTGCCGAGGCATCAAACCGGCTATCCTCCGCCGAGTAAGGGCGACGCACCGCGACCGGTTTCGCCAAGCTGGTCACATGACCTGAACGATCGACTCGCAGGCTCTAAACGGCGCCTCACGGACCATGTATCAGAAGCGCTAAATGTGTGAGTGCAAACCGTCGCCGCCCTAAGCGAATGAACCTTCCGTTATACCCGGCCGGTCTACGTCTGGAGTAGTCCAATACGCTGTCGATCATTCAGTATGCGGGCGTCTTCACTTTGCCCACCCGAAACCATTGTCGAATCGCGCTAGGTGACAGAGAGCCAGCCTGCGTCAAAAACCAATCAGAATAGGACCCATGACCAAGCGCCCCACAATTGCCGATCTCGCCCGCGAAGCCCGAGTCAGCGTAGCAACGGTCGATCGGGTTCTGAACGCCCGCCATCCGGTGCGCGAGGAGACCGCGCGGCGGGTCCACGACGCCGCCCACGCGATCGGCTATCATGCTGCCGGGCTCATCAAGCAGCGCTTGCGGCGAGACCTACCGTGCTACCGTCTGGGCTTCATCTTGAGAAAACCGGCCCAGCATTTCTACCAAGACTTTGCGCGCGAGGTCGAAGCGTCGGTCAATTTGGCCCAGTCCTTCCACGGCATTCCGCTCATCCAATTCGCCCCGTCACATATGCCGAGCGACCTAATCGCACCGCTCAAGGATTTGGGCGCACGCTGCCATGCGATCGCGATGGTGGCACCGGACCACCCAAAAATTACAGCAGCGGTTGAGGACCTCAAGGCCAAAGGCATTCCGGTTTTCTCACTGCTTTCCGACTTCGCCGCCGGCGTGCGACAGGGCTATATCGGCCTCAACAACCGCAAGGTGGGGCGCACGGCCGCTTGGATGGTGTCCAAGGTCGCAAAACGGCCCGGCAAGGTGGCGGTGTTTGTCGGTAGCCATCGTTTCCAGGGGCACGAGCTCCGTGACGTCGGCTTTCGCTCCTATTGCCGTGAGAACGCGCCGACGTTCGAGGTGCTCGATCCGCTTGTGAACCTGGAGAAACGGCAGGTCACCTACGAGGCAACGCTTGATCTCATGCAGCGGGAACCCGAGCTCGTCGGCTTCTATGTCGCCGGGGGCGGCATGGAGGGCGCCATCTCCGCGGTCCGGGAAGAGGGTAAAAGTCGCGATCTCGTCGCGATCGTGAATGAAATCACGCCGGAATCTCGGGCGGCACTCGCTGATAACATCATCACGATGGCGGTCGCCACGCCAATGCGCCGGCTTTCCCAGGAGCTGATAACGCTGATGACGCGGGCTATCGAGACCGGCACTGCTGAAACACCAGGACAGACATTTCTGCCGTTCGACATTCATCTGCCGGAAAATATATGAAACTGATGGCTTCTATCGTAAGCGGGGAAGTTTCCTTTCATAAATGAGAGAAAGTTGATTGATGATCCCATCCACGCGGGGTAGCCGCACCCCACAGGCCTCAGCCGCGGCCCAGGATGAAGCCATTGGGTGAACGGATCGGCCGCGCGTTCAGGCGGAAGCGCGAGGTAGATTGCCTACATCCGCAGCGTCAATCGCGACCGGCTTCATTGCCAACATCTCGACGTTGTCGGTGCAGGGCGGTGTCGTCAAGGATGCCTCACGCCAGTAGCCGAGCGAGGCCGGCACAGTCCGTTGGGATTGACCTCGTCGACCGGCATCTCCTCGCCTGGCCGCGCGTGAAAAGCCGCGGCAAGGCCGGCAAAGTTGGCATTTGAGTGGGGCTAGACATCTTCTGGGACTTCGCACGCGAAATCGGAGGCGGCAGTCAACTCAGCACCAACCCGGGCATGTGTTCTGCTCGTTCCTGGCCCTCGTACTCAGCAAGGAACTGCGCCGCTCTGCCGAGCCAAAGGCCGCCCGAATGGCAACCGCTCCTACGCGATCGCGACCGCCTCCAGGAAGCCCGAGACGCTCAATAGCTTTCAAGCAAAGGCGCCAGGCGAGATGCCTCCTGCAACATCATTTCCCGCATCCACAGGCTTGCCGGATCAGTATTGTGAAGCGCGGGCCATTGGACGGCCTCCGTGAATGCGGGATGAGGAAGTGGCGGCGGAAGTCCGACAATCCGCAGGGGTGTTGTTTTTGCGAAATGCTGCGCCAGCCGTAAGGGCATGGTCCCGATGCGGTTGGTGCCTGATATGACGGGCGCGATCAGGCTAAAGCCCTGTACGACGACCTCGATACGTCTCTCGAAACCGTGCTCGAGCAAATACCACTCCTCCATGGTGGGCTGCCGGGTGTGCCTGAATTTGAGCACGACATGCCCCATCGACAAGTATCGGTCGAATGTAAGTGGCTCTGATAGCTGCTTGTTCGTGCCGCAGCCTACGCATACGAGCATATCTTCGAACAGGGCTGCGCGAGGATGTTTCGACATGAACACTTCCGGCATAATCAGAAAATCAACGTCGCCGCGCCGGAGAAGCTCCTCGGGGTCGTCGCAAATAGGCAGACATTCGAAGCGGACGGCGGGAGCTTCCCGCGCAGTACGCTCTACGATCCTCTTAAAAAGCACGAGCGTGAGGTAATCGGAAAGCATGATTCGGAAGAGACGATCCGATTGGGCTGGGTTAAAGGCGTCGGAGGAAATAATCGATAGCTGGATGTGCAGCAATGCGTCCCGGACTGCTGGGGCAAGCCCCTCCGCGCGCGGTGTCAAAATGAGCTCGCGGCCGTTCATCGTAAATAGCTCATTGCTGAAGTAGGCGCGTAACCGAGCGACGGCGGCGCTCATGGCCGGCTGGCTCAGATTAATACTGTTGGCCGCGGCAGTGACTTTACGCTCCCTGATCAGAGCGTCCAGCACAACGAGGAGATTCAGATCCAGCCCCTTAAACCGCATATCCTGATCTATCCAGCGTGTGGATGGGCATCATCTAAACAATCAATTTTACGAATTTACGAACCATGCATTAGAGGAACGTAAATGACCGACGTCAAGCTCAAATCGACGGCGCCGCCACACGGGCGGGAACATCGAGAGAGCTCATTGGCGAGCCCCACCGGCTGGCTCACCGTCGCTAACGACAACGGTTGAGTGCAGCCAACAACGCCGCCGCTTTGGCCGGGTAATGCGGCCCGCAAGAAACCATTTTGAAGAGAGGTCCTGAATGCGCCCTCAGGTGCAGTGGAAATTGTGCTGGGAAAACGAGTTGCAGCTCTCGGACCACGTCGAGCTCGCCCAGTTCTTTCGTAATACCTACGGGCCGACTGGGGCGTCCAACGCAGAACCGTTCGAAGGTAGTCGAAGCTGGGCCGGAGCCAGGCCTGAACTCCGCGCAATCGCCTATGATTCGAGCGGTGTAGCGGCTCACATGGGCATACTGCGCCGTTTCATCAAGGTTGACGCGGTCGATCTGTTGGTGGCTGAGCTGGGCCTGTACGGGGTACGTCCGGATCTTGAGGGTCTCGGAATCGCCCATTCAATCCATGTCATGCTTCCAATACTGCAGGAGCTTGGCGTTCCATTCGCTTTCGGAACCGTCCGGGACGCGCTGCGGAATCATGTTGAGAGGTTCGCGCGGCGATACAGCCCTTTGGCCGTTTTGTCGGGAATTCGCGTGCGCTCCACCCGACCAGAGGCGCGCCTCGACCTGCCGCCCACACGTATCGATGACGCACTCACCATTGTTCTGCCAGTTGGACGGCCGATCAGCGAATGGCCCACGGGCACGATGATCGATCGGAACGGACCAGAGCTATGAGCCGTCCCGATTGCTTGTACGAAGTGCGCCGTGAGTGCTCTGACGGCACCGGCCGTCGCAGCGTTTATCTGACGTTTGACGACGGTCCCAATCCACTTTTCACACCGGAGATTCTCGATGTGTTGGCAGAGCAGCGGGTGCCGGCGACTTTCTTCGTCATCGGCGCCTACGCCTTAGAGCACCCGGATCTAATCCA
This sequence comes from Mesorhizobium sp. M1334, assembly GCF_040317995.1. Classification (NCBI taxonomy): domain Bacteria; kingdom Pseudomonadati; phylum Pseudomonadota; class Alphaproteobacteria; order Hyphomicrobiales; family Phyllobacteriaceae; genus Mesorhizobium; species Mesorhizobium sp. M1334. The sequence goes on along the minus strand of NZ_JAMYLM010000006.1, from coordinate 244,475 downwards.
ACGAATGTTTGCAGAAGGGCACGAGCTAGGCAACCACACGATGACTCATCCGGATCTGTACAAATGCGGCTTCGGCGAAGTGCAACGTGAGATTTTTGAAGCGAACGGCGCCATCATGAGGGCGTGCCCTCAGGCCTCGGTGCGCTATATTCGCGCGCCCTACGGCGCCTGGAGCGAAGAAATCTTCACAGCGTCACAGATCGCCGGGCTGACGGCCCTCCATTGGTCCGTCGACCCTCGAGATTGGTCTCGCCCTGGGGTCGACGCGATTATCGATACCGTGCTCGCCTCTGTCCGGCCGGGCGCAATCGTACTCTTGCACGACGGATGCCCTCCCGGCGAGTTGAGCCAGGGCGCTCACGCCGGTCTGCGCGACCAGACGGTCACGGCGCTGTCCCGTCTGATTCCAGCACTTCATGAGCGCGGATTTGTAATCCGCTCACTTCCTCAACATCACTGAACAAACGAGATCCCATGACTCTTCTTGGTACAACCAGCACTGTGGCCATTTCGCTTTATGCACTGCTCTCGACTGCTTATAAGAGCATGCAGGGGATTTATGCTCTGCCGACAATCGACTCATCGGCGTTGGAGGATCTCGTCGGCTCCGATCAACTGCCCAGCGTGGATGTCATCGTCCCCTGCTTCAACGAGGATCCGCGCACGCTTTCAGAGTGCCTGGCGTCCATTGCAGACCAAGAATACGCCGGAAGACTTCGGGTCTATGTGGTTGATGACGGTTCTGGAAATCGCGAAGCCGTAGGAACTGTCCACGAAACCTACGCGCGCGACCCTAGGTTCGACATCATTTTGCTTCCCGAGAATGTTGGAAAGCGCAAGGCGCAGATCGCCGCGATACGCCGCTCATCCGGGGATTTGGTGCTTAACGTTGATTCAGACACGATACTCGCGTCCGACGTCATCACCAAGCTTGTACCGAAGATGCGAGATCCAGCGGTCGGCGCAGTCATGGGTCAGTTGATTGCCAGTAACCGGAGCGAGAGCTGGCTGACAAGGCTGATAGACATGGAGTACTGGCTGGCTTGCAACGAGGAGCGCGCGGCACAGGCTCGCTTCGGTGCCGTTATGTGCTGTTGCGGCCCATGTGCCATGTACCGCCGGTCTGCGCTCCTTTTGTTACTGGACCAGTACGAGTCGCAATTTTTTCGGGGCAAGCCAAGCGACTTCGGGGAGGATCGCCATCTCACTATCCTCATGCTGAAAGCAGGCTTTCGAACCGAGTACGTTCCGGGCGCCATCGCGGCCACAGTCGTTCCGAACAGACTCGGACCGTATCTGCGCCAACAACTCCGTTGGGCACGAAGCACATTCCGGGACACGCTGCTTGGGCTGCGCTTGCTGCCCGGCCTCAATAGCTATCTCACGTTGGACGTGGTCGGACAGAATCTCGGGCCGCTACTCCTCGCCCTATCGGTACTAACGGGCCTCGCACATTTCGCACTGACAGGCACTGTGCCTTGGTGGACAGGACTGATGATTGTGTCCATGACCATGCTCCGATGCAGCGTGGTAGCATTTCGTGCTCGACAGTTTCGATTTCTGGGCTTTTCCCTGCACACGTTCATCAACATCTTTCTCCTACTTCCCTTGAAGGCCTACGCGCTGTGTACATTGAGCAATAGCGATTGGCTGTCGCGAAGCTCTGCTGTCGCTACATCGAACACTGGGGGAAAACAGGCCCCCACCCAAACTCCGATCACTGGATCAAGCAGGGCAGAATTCTCACCGCATGCGGCTCCGCTTCGCAGGCTCAATCTTGCGCGGATTCTTCGGGATTAGCGCTGTCGAGCAACATCTGCGGCGACGAGTGATCGCTAATTACCTAGGTAGACGAGAGGTGGACGAGTTTGACCCAGAACATGAATCATCAGTTGCTCGATCGGGAATTGGCCGCAGACGATCCGTGGCGCCTCGACGGCAATCCGTTCGAGCGGGAGCGCCACACGGAAATGCTCCAGCTGGCGCTTGCCCAAGGCTCCATTACAAATGCCCTCGAAGTCGGGTGCGCTGCCGGCGCATTCACGGAAAAACTAGCCCCCTACTGCCAAGGGCTCACCGTCATCGATGTCGTGGCGCAAGCGATTGCTCGAGCACGTCAACGGATAAAGGAGCCGTCGCGCATCAACTGGATAGTCTCCGATGTTCAACAGTTTTCGACCGACGAGTTGTTTGACCTGATCGTTGTGGCGGAGGTCCTATACTACCTCGAAGACATAGCCGAGATGCGCGCGGCCGTCAAAAACCTGGTGCGGGTGCTTGCGCCAGGCGGGCATCTGATCTTCGGATCGGCAAGGGATGCTAATTGCCGTCGCTGGGGTCACGCCGCTGGTGCTGAGCCGGTCATCGCCATGCTGAACGAAACGTTGATCGAGGTAGAGCGTCTTGAGTGTCGGGGCGAGTCGGTCAACGAAGACTGCTTGCTCGTCCGTTTCCGGAACCCGCTTTCCGCTTCCTGATGAATCGAATCTATCGCCGTTAACGTGGAGACACTATGCGCATCTGTGGTACCAAGCTGACCCATGATGGGGCGATCGCCCTTGTCGAGGATGGACGGCTCGTCTTCTGCGTTGAGCAGGAAAAGCGGCACAACAATCCGCGTTATCAAACCATCGATAATCTCGACGTAATTGTCGCCGCTTTGGCGGAACAGGGGCTAAATCCTTGTGATGTCGATCAGTTCGTTATCGACGGCTGGGATGGCGAAGACGAGTCACAGTTTCAGGTCCGGCAGGCAACCAAGCAACCGCCAGTCTTGGCGTCCCTCTCGGTAAAATGAACCCATGTCCATGGTAGCGATCGATCTTACTGACGTAAGCAAAACTTATGACAAGCTCGTTGTCGACAGACTGTCGTTCCGCGTTGCGGCGGGGGAATGCTTCGGGCTCTTGGGACCGAACGGTGCGGGCAAAAGCACGATTGCGCGTATGGTCCTCGGCATGACATCGCCTGATGCGGGGAAGATTACTGTGCTCGGCGCTCCAGTGCCGGCGCGCGCGCGTTTGGCACGTATGCGCATCGGCGTGGTCCCGCAGTTCGACAATCTTGATACCGCGTTCACTGTACGCGAGAACCTGTTGGTGTTCGGGCGCTACTTCCGGATGAGCAGACGCCAGATCGAAGCGGTCATACCGTCGCTGCTTGAGTTCGCCCGCCTCGAGAACAAAGCGGATGCGCGCGTCGCCGAACTGTCCGGCGGCATGAAGCGGCGCCTGACGCTCGCGCGTGCGCTGATCAATGACCCGCACTTGCTGGTGATGGACGAGCCGACCACCGGCCTCGATCCGCAGGCCCGCCACCTGATCTGGGAACGGCTGCGATCGCTGCTGGCGCGGGGCAAGACTATTCTTTTGACTACCCATTTCATGGAAGAGGCCGAGCGGCTGTGCGATCGGCTGTGCGTTATGGAGGAGGGGCGCAAGATCGCCGAAGGCCGCCCGTCCGCACTCATTGACGAGCAGATCGGCTGTGACGTGGTCGAGGTCTACGGCGGTAATCCGCATGAACTGGGTGCGCTGATCCGGCCGTACGCACACCGCATCGAGGTGAGCGGTGAGACGCTTTTTTGCTATGCACCCGATCCGGAGCAGGTGCTGGTGCAGCTACGCGGGCGCGCGGGTCTGCGCCTTCTGCAGCGTCCCCCCAATCTCGAGGATGTGTTCTTGCGGCTAACCGGGCGCGAGATGGAGGACTGAACAATGGGCGAACGTTATGCGGCGGCCATGCCCGCCAATGCGTGGAATTGGGTCGCGGTTTGGCGCCGCAACTATCTTGGATGGAAGAAAATCGGGCTTGCATCGGTTCTCGGCAACCTCGCCGATCCGATGATCTATCTGTTCGGTCTCGGCTTTGGCATCGGAACAATGATAGGTCCTGTTGAGGGCACTTCGTACATTGCGTTTCTCGCGGCTGGCATGGTTGCCACAAGCGCGATGGCATCGGCGACTGCTGAAACGGTTTACGGGAGTTTCGGCCGCATGGACAACCAGCGCACCTGGGAAGGAATGCTATGCACTCAGCTGACGCTCGGCGATATCTTACTCGGCGAATTGGCGTGGGCAGCCACCAAGGCCCTGATGGCGGGCACAGCAATCACTATTGTTGCCACCACGCTCGGCTACACATCGTGGCCATCCATCCTCTGCTTGCTGCCAGTCATCGCTCTCAGTGGCCTCGCCTTCGCGAGTCTAGCGATGGTCGTCACGGCGCTTGCGCCCAGTTATGAATATTTCATATTTTATAATACGCTTGTTATAACACCCATGCTGTTCCTTTGCGGCGCGATGTTTCCGGTCAACCAATTGCCCGGCGCTTTTCAGGACGTCGCCTCCTTGTTGCCGCTCGCACATGCAATTGACCTCATTCGTCCGGCGATGCTTGGCCGTCCGGCCGGCAGCATGGGCCTGCATATCGGCGCGCTTTGCATATACACGGTTTTGCCGTTCTTCCTATCGGTTGCTCTATTTCGTCGTCGGCTGATGCGTTGACGCTACTCACCATTCGTAAAATTGATTCTTTGGGCGATACCCATCCACGCGTCGGATAGGTCAATACATGCGTTTTAAGGGACTCGATCTAAATCTCCTGGTTGTGCTGGACGCTTTGATCAGGGAGCGTAAAGTCACCGCCGCGGCCCGCAGTATTAACCTGAGTCAGCCGGCCATGAGCGCCGCCGTCGGTCGGTTACGCGCCTATTTCAGCGATGAGCTATTTACGATGAACGGCCGCGAACTCATTTTGACACCGCGCGCGGAGGGGCTCGCCACAGCAGTCCGGGAGGCATTGCTGCACATCCAGCTGTCGATTATTTCCTGGGACGCCTTTAACCCGGCCCGATCGGATCGTCGCTTCCGCATCATCCTTTCCGATTACCTCACGCTCGTATTTTTTAAGAAGATCGTAAAGCGTGCTGCGCGGGAAGCTCCCGCCGTCCGCTTCGAATGTCTGCTTATTTCCGACGACCCCGAGGAGCTTCTCCGGCGCGGCGACGTTGATTTTCTGATTATGCCGGAAGTATTCATGTCGAAACATCCTCGCGCAGCCCTGTTCGAAGATATGCTCGTATGCGTAGGCTGCGGCACGAACAAGCAGCTGTCAGAGCCACTTACATTCGACCGATACTTGTCGATGGGGCAGGTTGTGCTTAAATTCGGGGACACCCGGCAGCCCTCCATCGAGGAATGGTATTTGCTCGAGAACGGTTTCGAGAGACGTATCGAGGTCGTCGTACAGGGCTTTAGCATGATCCCGCCCCTTCTATCAGGCACCAACCGCATTGGGACAATGCCCTTACGGCTGGCGCAGCATTTCGCAAAATTAACACCCCTGCGGATTGTCGAACTTCCGCCGCCACTTCCTGCCGCATTCACGGAGGCCGTCCAATGGCCTGCGCTTCACAATAATGATCCGGCAAGCCTATGGATGCGGGAAATGATGTTGCAGGAGGCATCTCGTATGATTACCCCGCCTAAGAGCACCGGACGTCTCAGTTGTCGGCCGACGACCCCTCGGTTATGAGAGGAGGCATGGATGGCGATTGGGATTGGGCGATTCCTGCATTGTCGAGAACGATGCAGGGAGAGCAGATCCTTCAGCTTGAAGAGGTGGCAGCGATGCTGCCGCTGCATGAGCTTGGCTGGGGAACCGACGGGCGAACGAATTCGGGTGCGCTCGCAACACGGTGCCTCGGTATCTAAGCGAGGGCGGGACTGTTCCGTTTCGCAAGCCTGTGCGGCCGACCGCGTTTGACGGACTGGACGATTGGCTGCGGGAGCGCTTCTTCCCCCATGGCTCGGGCTGGATGACGATCTCGACCCGCTCCAGATGCGCCGGGAACGCCTTGCGCGGTCGCGCAGCACGTCGCGGCTCGCCTGTCGGTCTTGCGGCCTCGAGCTCGGACTCAATCGCGCCGAGCCCGGTCTGATTTCGAAGGCGAAGGCCTGCTGGGCACGTTCGAGCTTCTCGGAGCTGCGACCGAAGCGGCGCGCTCCAGCTGCTTGACGATCCCATGAAGGTCGGCGATCCTCTCCTGGGCACGCTCGTTGAGTGTCGCCATCCGGACGATCTCGGCCTTGAGTGTTTCGCTCCGGAGTTGTTGCAGTTCGGCCTTCTCCGCCGCCATGGCGACGAACATCGCCTTGAGCGGATCGATTTCGTGGGGACGGGCCGAGCGCTTCTCGTCACTGACGCCGACAGGAGCTTATTTTGCACGGCCTGAGGCCCGCCTTTTGCGCCTGAGTTACTTCGCCACGGCCTATCCGGCCGACGTCGGACGCCGTCTCCGTTCGGCTCAAACGCGCCAGTCCATGCCTTCGACGAGCGCCATCAGTTCGGCGCGGCAAGCCGGATCACGCCGTTCTCCACCCGCGGCCAGCGGAACTTGTCCTCGTCCAGCGCTTACGGTGCGGGTATGCCGGCGTCGAGCAAACAGAGAGAAGTTTGGGGCCGAACTAGGACGGCCCCGTTACGAAGTGTTGTCCTGGTGGTTTGAGTGTCGAATCTTCAGATCGATTGCTTGGGCGACCAGCGTCCCCGCCGCTAACGAGCCCGCAACTGCTCAGCAGAACGGCGAAGTGAACGTGAGTGCATCCATTTCGTAAATGCGTGTCTATCCAAGCAATCGATTTTTCTAATTATCCGATCAGGAATATGAACGCGTCAGGCAGGGTGCATCATTAGGAGTATTTTCGATGGCAAAGATTATCGAGGGTGGCCCGGGTTCCGAAACACTCCTCGGCACCGAGCTTGAAGATTGGATGGAGGGTTTCCAGGGCAATGACTGGATTGACGGTCGTGCCGGCAACGACGAGATCTCGGCTGGCCAGGGCAGTGACCGAGCCATTGGCGGCGAGGGTAACGACCGCATCTTCGGCGGAGATGGCTGGGACGATCTCTCCGGCGACAACGGCCGCTTCAACGCGCGCATCTCCGGTGAGGACAATGACAGGCTCAGCGGCGGTCCCGGCCAGGATGTCCTCTACGTGGGTGACGGCCAGGATACGTTGACCGGGGGCACCGACAATGACACGTTCGTGTTCCAGTTCCACAATCCGGTGCCTGGGGTTGTCGGGTCGGAGTCGGACATTACCACTATCACCGATTTCAACCCGGCGGAGGACAAGTTCGCCTTCGATGCGGTGGGCCTCTACAACGACGGTTTTGGCGCGAACTTCGTCAACAACGCCAGCATACAGTCCGGCTACCCGGTGAGCAGCTTCTACAGTGGTGCGGCCTCGGGTGCGAACGGCGAACACGTCGTGGTGATCACTGGCGAATCTTTCAACTCTGCTTCTGAAGCCGCGAGTGCGATCTCCGGCGAGCACGCCGGCGACATCATTGTCTACCAAAGCAGCTACAGCGACAGAGTCGCAACTCTGGCCTATGTCACCGCCGAGAACAACGGGCATGAGTTCGCCCACCTGGGCGGTGTGGTCACCGTGGCCGACCTAGGCCTGACCGGGTCGGACTTCACCTTCGTTTGATCCAGAAAACCCATACGGAACAGCGCCCCGCCCCCCTGGGCGGGCGCTTTCCGTCTCCGCTACTTGCGATGGGCCGGGGCGCCCGGGAGCAGTCGCAGCGTGTACAGCTTGACGAAGCCCTGCACGTCGCGCTGGTCGTACACCGAAATCTCCCTGAACGCGTGGAGGCGGAAGCCTGTTCGGGCCCTTGCGGCCGGCCACGATGACGTTGCCCTTCCAAACCTTCAGCCGGACGGTGTTGTTGTTGACCCGCTCCATTAGATGCCAAACCAAACATATCCGGCGGGAGCACTGATCCTGAATCAGCGAGTCGGTTGCCGCTCGGGGAGCAATATAGGGACTGGGTCGCCAGATCCTCACGGAGACCTACGTGAGTAACCATTCCTTGAAGGATTCAGCTTTGAGACCTTTCCCTCTGACTTCAGCTATTTGGGGAATTCTGTTGATCAGCGGCGTGGTCAACGTGCTTGCGCTGATCTCGCCGCTGTTCATGCTTCAGGTCTACGACCGCGTTCTGGCAAGTGGCAGCGTATCGACGCTAGTGGGGCTCGTCGTGCTTGCTGCAGGGCTTTATGCGTTCCAATGCCTGCTCGACGTTTTGCGCGCCCGCGTGCTGCTGCGGATTGGCGAGCGTTTCGATGAACAGTTTTCCGGACGCGTTCACGATGCGATCGTTCGCCTTCCGCTTTTAACGCGCATGCCGGGCGACGGCTTGCAGCCGCTTCGCGACCTCGACAATATTCGCGGATTCTTAGGTGGAAACGGTCCGACAGCGTTCTTCGATCTGCCATGGATGCTGCTTTATCTTGCCATTTGCTTCCTCCTTCATTTCTGGATCGGCATGACGGCACTTATCGGGGCGATCGGTCTCACATCTCTGACACTTCTTACCAACACTCTCTCGCAACGGCCGATACGCGAGACCATTGCCCACGACATGGTGCGCAATGGCCTACTGCAAGCAGCGCGTTGCAATGCCGAGGTCGTGCAAGCTCTCGGTCTCGGAAAGCGGATCGCTGCCCGATGGCACAAGGCCAATGCCGAGTATCTGGCCGCCAACCGGAAAGCTGGGGACGTGGCAGGTGGGCTGGGTGGCATTGCAAAGTCGTTGCGCGTGCTGCTGCAATCGGCCATTCTTGCCGTCGGCGCGTACCTTGTCATCAGGCAGGAGGCTACGGCCGGGGTCATGATTGCCAGTTCGATCATGATGGGGCGCGCGCTGGCTCCGGTCGATCTGGCCATTTCAAGCTGGAAACCCTTCCTCATGGCGCGCCAGGGTTGGGCGCGGCTGGAGGACCTCCTGGGAAAGGTTCCTGAAACCGCTCCTGTTATGCCAATGCCTGCACCTGAACGCGAACTCCGCCTCGAAGGCGTGACAATCGTTCCGCCCGGCGAAAGGAAGCCGACCGTGACCGGCCTTGCGTTTGCCGTTCAGGCGGGAAGCGCACTCGGGATCATCGGTGCATCGGGTTCGGGCAAGTCGACACTCTCGCGCGCCATCGTCGGCGCATGGACGCCGGTCGCCGGAAAGGTTCGCATCGACAGCGCAAGCCTCGATCAATGGGACCGGGAAGCGCTAGGCCGTCATATCGGCTATTTGCCGCAAGGTGTTGAACTGTTCGACGGCACCATTGCCGAAAACATCGCTCGTTTTGAAGATAATCCTGACCCTGAGGCTATTGTCACCGCGGCGAAAGCAGCGGGCACGCACGAACTGATCCTCCGATTTGAGCACGGCTACGAAACTCCGATTGGTGAGGCCGGATCGGCACTTTCCGCCGGGCAGCGCCAGCGTATCGGTCTTGCCCGTGCTCTTTATCGAGACCCTTTCCTTGTTGTGCTGGATGAACCCAATGCCAATCTCGATGCGGAAGGCGAGGCTGCGGTCGTCAAGGCGATCGCCTCCGTGCGCGGGCGCAAGGGCATTGCGGTTGTCGTCGCCCATCGGCCGAGCGCCATCCGCGCCGTGGATTTTGTGTTGGTCATGGAAGGTGGACGGCAGCGAGCATTCGGTGCGCGTGATGAAGCGCTTTCCAAAGTCTTGAAGAGGGCAGCGATGGCACCAGGCGCTGGCGTCAAGGCCATCGAGTCTACACAGGATAACGTGGGAGAGCGCGCTGACATGGAGGATCCCGGTGGCCGGCATTCATCAGAATAATGACGTTTCCAGCTCCATTCGCCGGCACCTGGTGGCGGGCCTTCTGGCGAGCGTGATCTTTGTTGGAGGAGCCGGAGCCTGGGCGGCCTTCACGAATCTCTCCGGTGCGGTTGTCGCGTCCGGACACTTTGTCGTCGATTCCTATGTGAAGAAGGTGCAGCACCCGACCGGCGGGGTGGTGGGAGAAATCCTGGTGAGCGAAGGTGATAAAGTAAAAGCCGGCGACATCCTCATGCGGCTCGACGCCACCCAGACGCGCGCCACTCTCGCTGTAGTCACCAAGCGGCTCGATGAGCTGGCCGCCAACCTGGCACGACTCGAAGCTGAGCGTGACGATCTGGCGGAGATCGCCTTCCCGGACTGGCTGCTCGCCCGCAGAGATGTTCCGGACGTAGCTTCGGCAGTACATGGCGAGACGCGGCTGTTCGAATTCCGCAGACAATCCCGCGACGGAAGGCAGGCGCAGCTAGCGGAACGCATCACTCAATATGAGCACGAGATCGAGGGGCTCAAGGCGCAGGAAATCGCTTCTGAGAAAAGCACCGAGATTCTCCAAAAGGAAATTGCTGCCCTGAGTGGGCTGCGCGACCAAGGCATTGTCTCGGACCAACGCTTGAACAGCCTGAAGACGCAGGTTGCCACTTTCGGCGGCGAACGCGGTGAGAAGATTGCACATCAGGCACAGACGGCAGCCCGCATAGCCGAAACGCGCCTCCAGATCCTGCAGATCGATCCGGATTTCAAGATGGAAGTCGGCCAGGAGCTCAGAGAGGTTCAGGCGCAGGTTGGGGAGTATGTTGAGCGCAAGGTGGCGGCTGAACAGGAACTGCGACGGATCGATATTGTCGCGCCGCAGTCAGGCGCCATTCAACAACTCGCAGTTCATACGGTCGGAGGAGTGATCACGCCCGCCGATCCGATTATGCTAATCGTGCCGGAAGGCGACGATCTTGCGCTTGAAGCACGAATCACCCCGAAGGACATCGACCAAATCCAGCTTGGTCACAAGGCCGTGCTGCGGATGTCAGCCTTCAATCTGAGGACCACGCCGGTATTGAACGGATATGTCAGCCGGATCGCAGCCGATCTGGCGACGGACGAAAAAAACGGCGTTTCGTATTACCTGGTGCGTCTGTCGGTTCCGCATGCGGAACTGACGAAGCTCAAGGACCTGACGCTCGTGCCCGGCATGCCGGCCGAAGCGATGATCCAGACGGGCGAGCGTACGGCGCTTTCTTATTTTGTGAAGCCGCTGTCGGACCAAATCAGTCGCGCATTCCATGAGGAATGAAAGTAATCCACAGAAATATTTTGTTTGTATTCTTGTTGGTTGTTACGCATGCATGAGAGTCATAACCGTTTGAAAACACAGCCATGCTTTCCTCAGTTGGATTCCGCCTCTGACTCAGATTCGTGGTTCCGCGGTCATTTTGCCCTTCCAAGTCGCCGACCATTCAGTTCTTGGCCTCGAGCGCATTAAGATACCCATCATCGTACACAAAGGCTGGAAAAGAGTCCGGTGTCTTGAGCGATCCTAGGTCTGGAGACCTAGGGTGAGCCTGCAAGCACAGGGCCAGGAAATGATTGAGCGTCTGCGATATTCGGACAGGTGCATAGAAAGACAGGCAGGCGCCAAAGACGCGCTTTCAACGCACTAAACCGATGCTGCGCACCCCGAGCGTCTTGCCGCCCTCGCTCCCGCCGGTAGGAATCAATCGCGAGCAGGCTGCGACGTTCATCGGCGTAAGCTCAACGACCTTTGATGAAATGGTCCAGGACGGCCGGATGCCGCAGCCACGAATGCCGAGCAAGGGGCGCATTGTTTGGGACGTCGAGGAACTTGTATTGGCGTTTCGAAAGCTCCCTCACCGCCAAATCGGAGGAGCACCAAAGCTTGACGAAGATTCGCCGCCACTAGACAATCCTTGGGATCGAAAACCACGAACATGACGGATGAGCCCGTGAAGGTCGATCTTAAGGGCGTAGTGAAGGACACTGATCGCCACGGCAATGATCGGTACTATTTTCGCGCACCGGGTCGGAAGAAGGTCCGGCTCCGTGAACCGACCGGCAGCGACGAGTTCCTCGAGGAACTGCGGTGCGCTCGCGCCGAGGTCACTTATGTTCGGCCCGGCACTCTTCCCGAGATTTGCCGGCGCCTCCCCAAGCCTTCCGAGCCAGCGAAGAAAGGCACGTTGCTGTGGCTTTGCCAGGAGTATTACCGTCGGGGCGGCACGGAAATCACCCAAGACACTATGGCGCGCCGACGAGCAATTCTGGAGCGCGTATGCGAATTACCTCACCCGCTCGAAGGTGACCCGGATCCTCAGTATCCCACCAAGGGATCTCTGCCATTCGCCGGTATGAAACGGTCTCATGTTAAGGAGATCAGGGACACCAGGCTCGACGCCCTTGGCGCGGCAAACAATATCGTAAAAGCCATCAGCGCGATGTTTGAGTGGGCAAAGGACACAGAGATTCCGGGCGTCGACTCCAATCCCGCCCGCGGCATCAGACGGCTAAAGAGCGGCGACGGCTGGCACCCATGGGACGTGTCGGAGATCGTTCAATATGAGAAGCGGCATCCGCTGGGTACCGCAGCCAGACGTGCGCTCTCGATCTTCATGTTTACTGGCCTGCGGTTGTCCGACGTCGCGATCTTCGGTCGACAGCACATCACGCTCGTCTACAACGAGGAGACCGAGCAGTGGGAGAAGTGGATCAGAATTAAGCCTGGGAAGACCAGTCGTAACAAGGATGCGGTGTTGGTGGAGCTCCCGCTTCTGCCCGAACTAGAGGCGGAACTTGAGCACACGCCCTCCGACCAGATGACCTTCCTGGTCAATGAGTATGGTCGCCCGTTCTCGGAGAACGGTCTGGGCAACAAGATGCGCCAGTGGTGTGATCAAGCTGAGCTGCCGCACTGCAGTGCTCATGGAATTCGCAAGGCCGGCGCGACGATCGCCGCTGAGAACGGCGCGACGCACGAGCAGCTGAAGGCGATATATGGGTGGACTACGTACCAGCAGCCCGACCACTACATCAAGAAAGCGCGTCGCCGGAAGGTAGCGAGAGCGGCGAAATACCTGCTGGTTATCGATCGAAAAGAGAACAAAATTGTCCCACTTTCTGAGGGGGTTGAAAGAGGTGGGACAAAAATCGCCAAAAAATCCAATTAAGTCAACGGCCACAAAAGCCAATGGTGGGCCCGGAGGGACTCGAACCCCCAACCAAGCGGTTATGAGCCGCCGGCTCTAACCATTGAGCTACAGGCCCCACGGCGCTGGATTAGTGTTTTTCCCTGAACCGCACAAGGCTTTCCAACGGCTTTCCGAGCAGGCGTTCCAAGGGGCTGGCAGAGATCGCCCAAATCAGCCCATATTGATAACCTATTGCACGTCGCCCATTGGACGCGGCCTACTCGGCGGCCTTGGGATCCCAGATCGAGGAGATTTTATGACCAGACGTATTTTGCCCCTGGCGATCGCCGCCGCAGTCGCATTTCCGGCGATCGCGGCCGCCGCCGATTCACCACCGCCGCCGCGTATCGTCGTCACCGGTGAAGGCGAGGCGGCGATAGCACCCGATCTGGCTCTGCTGACGCTCAGCGTCATGCGCGAAGCCAAGACGGCACGTGCAGCGCTCGATGCCAATAACGACGCCATGGCCGCGGTGATCGCTGCAATGAAATCATCCGGCATCAAGGAGCGCGACCTGCAGACCGCGGGCATCCAGATCAACCCGCGCTATAACTACACCAACAAGCCCGACGGCAGCCAGGAGGCCGAGCTTGTCGCCTATCAGGTGACCAACACGCTGTCGGTGCGCATCCGCGACATCGACAAGACCGGCGACATTCTCGACAAGGCGGTGTCGCTCGGCGTCAACCAGGGCGGCGGCATCTCCTTCTCCAACGACGATCCGGCGGCAGCCGTCACCGAGGCACGCAAGAAGGCGGTCGCCAATGCCATGGCCAAGGCCAAGACGCTGGCCGAAGCAGCCGGCGCCGGCATCGGCCGGGTCCTGGAAATCACCGACCAGAATTTCGCACCACCGCCGATGCCGATCAACGCCAAGGCATTCGATGCCGCTGGCGCGTCGGTCCCGGTGCAAGCCGGCGAGAATTCCTATACCGCACAGGTGACGGTGACTTTCGAATTGAAATGATCATCGCTTGCAGCGTGAAAACCCCGGAGGATCGATCCTCCGGGGTTTTTGAGCCGCGCTTTCCGTCCTGGCGGAAAGGGCTCCGCTACGCTACCGGCTGCAAGTCAACCGGCCGCAGGCCCGAAGACCTTAGCGATAGATAATCGGACAGCCGCGCTCGTTGGCGAATACGATCACGACACGGTCGCCATACTGGCGGCCGGCGACCTTGACCGTGCGGCGGTTGATGTCGATGATGCGGGCGCGGTGCAGGCCCATGCGTTCGGCCTTGTCGATGGCACGCTCCGGCGAACAGGACCGGCGCCAGCCGCCATGACGGCGGTGTTCGCGATAGTAATAACCATCATCTTCGTCGCCGGTATAGACGCCGACGCGCGGATCCTGGTTGTTGCCGAAGCCGAGATAGATGCTGTCTGCATGAGCGGGGATGGCAGCAAGCGTGCCAAGGCCGACAAGAGCCGAAAGAGCAACCGTCTTGATGGTATTGAACATTGTCTTCTCTCCTTGTTGAGGGTTTCAACTCGTTTTCGTCGAACCGATGGGAGGAGAATGCACCCGTCTGTCTGAATTTTTTGCGAACCGGCCGTTCATCTCCAGTTCATGAGGCAGAACCGGAATAGTCTCTCGCTTCTGAAGGCGGTGCTATAGACGGCGGTGCTACATAGGGTGGATAGCATGGTGGATGGACAACGTCCATTTTGCCGTCGGTTCCGGATTCTCGATTTTGCGATAAAATCCTATGGCTCCTTTGCGAGAATATGGTCGAAATAGTCGTCCGGCTCGGCAAGGTCGGTCTCGCTGGCGCTGACTCGGCCGCGCATCGAGATGCCCGCCTCGTGCACGGTCTCGTCGCTTCCAGACACCAGCCTGTGCCACCAATAGAGATCGCGGCCCTCGGCGACCAGCCGGTAAGCGCAAGTCTTGGGCAGCCAGCTGATGGTGCGCACATTCTGCGGCGTCAGCCCGACACAATCCGGAACACGCGCCAGCCGGTTGGCATAGTCGGAACAGCGGCAGCTTCCAGCGTCGAACAGCCGGCAGCCGACGCTGGTCCAGTAGATTTCTCCGGTGTCCTCGTCTTCGAGTTTGGACAGGCAGCATTTGCCGCAGCCGTCGCAGAGTGATTCCCACTCGGCCGGGGTCATCGCCTCGAGCGTCTTGGTCTTCCAGAACGGCTTGTCCATTGTCGGCATGTGGCCCTCGGACGCCTCAAGGTCAAGCACGGCAACCCTTGCGCCTCGTCCGAACGATACGCCAGGAACATACGAATGACACGAAGTCGCCTTCAAAACGCCGGTCAATCGCCCTGTACCACCGCTAAGACCTACAAACAGGAACCAAACATGATTGCTGAAAGTTTGGGCACGGATGGGACGCCACAAGGAGTGTTTATGATGAAACGCCAACCACGGATTCTGGCAGGCACGGCGCTTGGCCTGTTGATGGCGTCCGCGCCGTTAGGCGCGTTCCCGCTGCAAGGCAATGCTGCATTCGGCCCCGCCCGGAACAGCGCAATGTTTATCCCGGCGCAGTCGAATTGTGCCGAGGGCGAATCGGCCGAAGCTTGCGCTCAAGGCGGAAAGTCGGAGCCGGAACAGAAGCCCGGCAAGAGGCGCGACCGGCAAAAACAATCCGAAGCGGCGCCCGCCGAACAATCGGGCGAGCCCGAGCAGAAGCCGCGCAGGAACAAGCGCGAGCAGCAAAAACAGAGTGAATCCGCGCCTGCCGAACAGCTCGCGCCTTCCGGCGAAGAGCAGCAAGGAAATCAACGAAGGAAGAAGAGGCAGCAGCAGATCGAAGCCGCTCCGGCTGACCAGCAGGCCGCACCTGCGAACGACGATCAGCAGCAACTCAAACCGCGCAGGAAGAAGCGCGACCAGCAGCAGATCGAAGCCGCTCCGGCTGACCAGCAGGCCGCGCCTGCGAACGACGATCAGCAGCAACTCAAACCGCGCAGGAAGAAGCGCGACCAGCAGCAGGAAGCTGCACCTGCTGAACAACCCGCCAGGCAGGTTGCGCCCGCGAACGACGATCAGCAGCAGCTCAAGCCGCGGGGAAAGAAGCGCGACCAGCAACAGCAGGAGGCCGCGCCTGCCGAACAGCCGGCCGAGCAGGCTGCACCCGCGAACGACAACAACGAGCAAGTCAATCCGCGCAAGAGGAAGAACAAGCAAGACCAGCAGATCGAGGCGGCACCGGCCGAACAGGCGCCGCGCAAGAAGGAACGCCCCGCCGGTGAGCCTCTCCCACAGGCCGAGCCACTTCCAACCGAGAAGCAAGCGGCTCCTGCTCAAGGCGAACAGCCCGAGAACCAGGCGAAAAAGCGTGGCAAGAAGCCCGTTGTGGAAGAGCCGGTGACCGGCGAACAGCAGCCCGCAACCGGTGAGCAGCCCACGACGACGGGCGAACAGGCAGCACCCGCCGAGGGTGGGCTCCCTGCTCAGGGCGAAGCCGCCGCCAACCCGAACGAGGCGCCCATACTGGACAGCCAGAAGGATGTCTTGCGCAAGCGCAAGGCCGGCAAGGAGCGCGGCCAAAATGCCGGTAAGCAGCAGGGCAACCAGCCAGCCCAGCAGGGCGAGAACCAGGTGGAAGCCCCGAAGCCTGCTCCGATCGAGGAGGGACCGCCACCTACCGACGACAAGGCAGCCCAGCAGGAGATCAAGCCTGAAAAGATCGTTCCGGTGACCGAGGAAAAAGGCAAGCGCGTCGAGCGTGCGCCCGACATCGAGGATGTTCGCCGCCGTCCGCGCCCGCAGGGCGCCAACGTCGTCAGGGAATTCGGCGACCGCGTCATCCTGCAGTTCAACAACCAGACCTTCGTGGAAAGCAGCGATGCCCCGCGCATGCACCGCGGCGCCAGGAATGTCTATTATGAGGACCTGTCGGGCGATCGCACCCGGGAAATCGTCGAGCGTGACAATGGTGTCCGGATCGTCACTATCCGCAACCGCTACGGCGACGTCATCCAGCGTTCACGCATCGCGCCTGACGGGCGCGAATATGTGCTGAGCTATGTCGACGAGCGCTACTATGACGATGATGCAGACTGGCGCGACCCGGGCGACGACCTGCCGCCGATGCGCCTTGCCATTCCGCAAGAGGAGTACATTCTGGATTCCGAAGAGGTCGAGGATCCGGACGACTATTACACCTTCCTCGAACGGCCGCCGGTGGAGAGGGTCCAGCGCCTCTATTCGGTCGACGAGGTCAAGCGCTCGGCCCGCGTGCGTGACATCGCCCGCCGGATCGACCTCGATACGCTCAACTTCGAGTTCGGTTCGGCTTCGATTTCCGACACCGAGGTCCAGAAGCTGGAGGGTGTTGCCAACGCCATGGAGAAGCTGCTGAAGAAAAACCCGGCCGAGACCTTCCTGATCGAAGGCCATACCGATGCAGTCGGCACGCCGGAAGCGAACCTCGCTCTGTCCGACCGCCGCGCCGAGGCGGTCGCCGAAGCCTTGACCAACGCCTTTGGCATCCCGCCGGAGAACCTGACGACGCAGGGTTATGGCGAGGAGTATCTCAAGGTAAACACGTCGGGACCCAATCGCGAGAACCGGCGCGTCGCCATCCGCCGGATTACCCCCCTAGTGGCGCCGGTGGCCAGCGCCCAATAAACCGCAATGTGAACCGCGCGATTTGATCAACCATTGAGTCGCGCGGTCATCAATCTTGAAACGCGCGGCTACCAATCCCAAATTCTGGACAGGGCGTTCCCTGCCCTGTCCCGACTCCAGCGGGACACGCGAGCCCCGCCGGTCCCCTCCCGGCGGGGTTTCGTTTTTTTAGGACCTTGCAAACCGCCGCAGCCTGCCCGAAATACGGCGCTCCGCAAAGAAGCCCGGAACCGTCACATGAAGCGCATCGAACTTGCCATCGAATCGATCATTCTCGCCTCGCGCTGGCTGCTGGTCGCCTTCTATCTCGGACTGGGCGCGGCACTTGCCATCTATGCCGTGTCCTTCGGCAAGAAGCTGTTCGAGTTCGTTCCCGTCGCCTTCACGCTCGATGACACCGACACCATCCTGAAAATGCTCGGCCTCATCGATGCCGCGCTGGTCGCCTCACTGGTGGTGATGGTGATCATCTCGGGCTACGAAAACTTCGTCAGCCGCTTCGATGAAAATGACGGCAAGGTGCATTGGCTGGGCACGATCGATGTCGGCTCGCTGAAGGTCAAGGTCGCCTCGACAATCGTAGCGATCTCCTCGATCCACCTCTTGCAGGTGTTCCTGAACTCGGTCTCCTACACGACCGACCAGCTGATGTGGCTGACCATCATTCATCTGGCCTTCGTCGCCTCGGCATTCATGCTTGCTTATATCGACCGGCTGATGGGCCTGGGCAAAGCCAAGAAAGCCGGGGAGTGAGCACGCGTCTGTGCCGGTCTTTTGAGGGATACTTCTGTAGGTAGATGCTTCCGTCAGTAGATAGCTTTGATTTTGGTATCAGTCCGGCCGAACACCTCGTCCGGCACAAAAAAGTCGCCGGCGAGCGGGCCTGTCGCGCCCGGCGCATAGGCCGAGAAATCGCTGACGCCCTCGGCGCGCAGCACTTCTTCGTCGATGTAGAAATTGCCGGTCGCCTCACGCGACGGCCTGACCAGGATGGCGTATGCCGCATCGGCCATGATGTCGGGCGAACGGCTCATCGCTGCCACCGTCGCTCCGCCCAGCAGGTTGCGCACCGCCGCCGTGTCGATGGTAGAGATCGGCCATAGCGAATTGACCGCGATGCCGTCCCTGGCGAACTCGGCGCTCATGCCCAGCGTGCACATCGACATGCCGAACTTCGCCATCGTATAGGCGACATGGTTCTTGAACCATTTGGCCTTCATGTCGAGCGGCGGTGCCAGGTTCAAAATGTGAGGATTTTCCGCCAACCTTAAGTATGGAATGCACATTTTGGAGACGAGAAAAGTGCCGCGCGTATTGATCTGGTGCATCAGGTCGTAACGTTTCATGTCGGTCTCCAGCGTGCCGGTGAGTTGGATGGCGCTGGCGTTGTTGATACAAATATCGATGCCGCCGAACCTCTCCACGGTTTTGGCGACGGCTTCGGCGACCTGCGCTTCCTCACGGATGTCGCACAGCGCTGGCAGCCCCTTGCCGCCGGCCCGCTCGATCTCTCGCGCCGCCGTGTAGATCGTCCCCGGCAGCTTCGGATGCGGCTCGGCGGTCTTGGCCGCGATCGTCACGTTGGCGCCGTCGCGCGCCGCGCGCAACGCAATCGCCAGCCCGATGCCGCGCGACCCGCCGGAGATAAATAGTGTCTTTCCCTTGAGCGACATCGTTGCGTCTCCTTGCAACATGAAAGACACGATCCTTGCGCGGCTGAGAACCGCCGCGCAAGGCCCAAGCCACCGCATGCGGGTTACGCTGCGTAGGCCTTGAGACAATTCGAGCTAGACCAGCACTAAGCCCTGCCGCATGGCGATGGCGATCGCATCGGTGCGGTTGGCGGCACCGAGCTTGGTCAGGATAGCCGCGACGTGGAACTTCGCCGTGTGCACGGAGATGTCCAGCCGTCGCGCGATAACCTTGTTGGGCGCGCCCTCGGCCAGCAGCGCCAGCACCTCGCTTTCGCGCGGCGAAAGTGTTGGCCGGGCGATGTGCCCATCAGTCGGTTCCTCATCGAACCGGTCGCTGTCATGGAAGGTAAAATCGTGCCGATCGGATAGAGCATGGCTGTCGCGCGAAATCCGGTAGCCCGCCGCCGCCAGCCGCGCGGCGGCGGCGATCAGCAGCTCGTCCGCTTGCACCGGCAGCACGGCAAACACTGTATCGGCCGGCCGTTCACGGGCCGCTCGCGATAATAGCAGCACGCGAGGCATAGCCGCGTCGAAGAGACCGCCTTGTACTCCATGGTCATCGACGATGGCGACATCCGCCGCCCCGCGCCCGTCGACGTCGCCCGCCAGAACCGGCCGCAGATCATCGGTCGCGGCGAGAGCCGCGGACAGACTTCGTGCGCGCTCGGCGTCAGCGAGCGCGATCAGCACCGTCAGCCGTCTGCCAGCGACCTCACCGCTTACCATCTATCCCTCAGCTCAGTGGCTTTTCACCGATGGTCAGGGAAACCTCACGATTCTCGCCGCCGCGCACCACGCCGAGTGTCACCAAGGCACCGGCACTGTCTGGCCCGAGCTTGTGGATCAGCTCGCGCGGGCCATGCACCGCCTCTGCGTTCCACGACACGATAATGTCGCCGAGGCTGAGACCGGCTGCTTTCGCCGGGCCGTTATCGTCCAGGCTCATCACCATGGCGCCCTGCGTATCACCATTGCGGACCGGATGCAGGCCGGCGCCAAGATAGCCGCGCGCCACATGACCCTTCTCGCGCAGCGTCGTGACTGCCCGTTCGATCGTTTCGTAAGGCATGACCAGTGCCCGCCGGCGTGGCCCGAACAGCAGCATGCCGATCAGTCCGCCCTTGGCGTCGAGCACAGGGCCGCCCTCGAAACGGCCGCCGGCATTGACGGCAAGGTTGATGCGCCGGTCGATCGTGCCGCCCCGCATCGAGCGCCAGGCCGGACCGACCTCGCCGACCGTGCCGAAGGTGGCGAGTGACGTACCGTCACTATTGCCCGCGATGATTGCCAGATTGCCCGGCCGCACCGCCTCCGCCTTTACCAGTGACGGGGCGCTCGGCGCGCCGGCCGGTTTCAAAACGGCCGTGCCGGTGGACGGGTCGCGGCCGACCAGTTCGGCCTTGACGGCTTGGCCCGAAGAAAACGTCAGCTCGATCTCCTCGCCGGCCTCGACCGCCTCCTCGGCAGTGACGAAATAGCCGTCCCGCCAGTGGAAAGCAGTTGACGTCCGGTGGTGCGTCGCGAAGCTGGCCGTCGCGGGTGCCGCAGCTGCCGCGATGTCGGCAATGGCGTCGGATAACGTGCTCAGATTGAAATCGCTCATGATTTGTCTCCTGGGTTCTTCGTGACCCAGATATCGCCCGGCAGGGTGTTGGCGGATACTCGCCTGACGGCTAGTTGAGCATTTGACTGGCCATCTGGTCAGGTCGCGGCCGGTCCGGCCGCTCCGCACATATAGGCATTGTTCATCTTGTTCCAAACGGAGTTCTCAGGTGGCCCTGCCTGCTCAGCAATTGCAATATGACGATGCCCTTCTCGATGCTTATTCGGCGACGGTCGCCGATGCCGTCGACCGCATCGGGCCCGCCGTCTGCCGCATCGAACGCATCGGTGGCCCGGGCGGCCATGGCTCCGGCTTCGTCATCGCGCCGGACGGGCTGGTCGTCACCAACTTCCACGTCGTCGGCGATGCGCGCAGCGTGCGCGTATCTATGCCGGACGGCGCCTCCAGGGAAGGCCGCGTGCTCGGCCGCGATCCCGACACTGACATTGCGCTGGTGCGCGCCGACGGTGACTTTGCCGACGTTGCGCCGCTTGGCGATTCCAAGCGTTTGAGGCGCGGCCAGATTGCAATTGCCATCGGCAACCCGCTCGGCTTCGAATGGACCGTCACCACTGGCGTCGTCTCGGCACTCGGCCGTTCGATGCGTGCCTCCACCGGCCGGCTGATCGACGACGTCATCCAGACCGACGCCGCGCTCAATCCCGGCAATTCCGGCGGACCACTGGTGTCGTCGGCCGGCGAGGTGATCGGCGTTAACACCGCGATGATCCATGGTGCGCAAGGCATCGCCTTCGCGGTTGCCTCCAACACGGCCAATTTCGTCATCTCGGAAATCATCCGCTTCGGCCGCGTGCGCCGTGCCTTCATTGGCGTTTCAGCCGACACCACCAACCTGCCGCGCCGCGCAGCTCTTTTGTCGCAAGTATCGAGCCGCACGGCGGTGCGCCTGCGCACCGTCGAAAAGAACAGCCCGGCGGACAAGGCCGGCCTCAGGGAAGGCGACATCATTGCCGCCATCGACGGCCGCCCGGTCACCGGTGTCGACGATCTGGTGCGCATGCTCGACGCCGAGCGCATCGGCCACGAGACGCTGTGCACGGTGGTGCGCCGCTCCGGCATTACTCAGGTCACGGTAATGCCAGTGGCGCGAAGCTGAGTGCTCGACCTTGATCCCGAACCGAAGGTCAGCGCAGCAAAGTGGGAACCGGTTTTTCGGACAACATCATGGTCAAACAAGATAGAGCCCATCCCGAACCTATCGGGATGGGCAGGCTCTATCGCGGCGCATAGATCCGGCCAAGCAGCGAAACCAGCAGCGCGGCCAGTTCGCCGGTCGGATCGAGATCCGGATCGAAAATGGTCATATCCATTCCGGTGCAGCGCGGATCCGCCACCAGCGCCGTGAGAATGTCGACGAGATCGTCAGGATCGATGCCGGGGCTGCCCGGTGAATCCACTGCCGGCATTACTGTCTGATCGAGCGCATCGACGTCAAAATGCACCCAGTGGGGCCAGCCGGTTCGCGCCAACGTGCTCCAGGTCTTGTCCAGGACCTTCGCCGCGCCAAGCTCGCGCACGGCAAAGACGTCGATCAACGTCATCGCGGTCGAATGGATGTCCGGCCAGGCGAAGTTGGCGTTGCGGTTCTCGCGTTCGCCGATCTGTATCACCTGTTCGTCCGCGACAA
Organism: Mesorhizobium sp. M1334; assembly: GCF_040317995.1. Classification (NCBI taxonomy): domain Bacteria; kingdom Pseudomonadati; phylum Pseudomonadota; class Alphaproteobacteria; order Hyphomicrobiales; family Phyllobacteriaceae; genus Mesorhizobium; species Mesorhizobium sp. M1334. The sequence continues at coordinate 222,086 of NZ_JAMYLM010000006.1, read as the reverse complement.
GCGGTCTTGCGATGCCGGGCCAGTCGGTCAGCAACGGCTCACCACGTCCGGTTGCGAGCGCAAGGTCCATGCCGGCGGCCGAGCCGAGTGAGGCGTTGACGTCGTAATTGCCCGGATGGCGGAAATCGCTGTGGCCATCAACATGGACCAGCGCAACCGGACCAGATCGCCGTGCTGCGGCCAGCGCGCCAAGCAGGACAGCGCAGTCGCCGCCCACGACCAGCGGGAACTCGCCTCGTCCCAGCGCGCCGGCAACGATTTCGGCGAGTGCGAGATTGAAGCTGCGTATGGCGTTGCCGTTGCGCAGCCGGGTGCCCGGCTGTGGCTCGGTGCTATAGGCGGGCCGATCAAGATCAACCACTTTGGCGGGCGAAAGCATCTCGACCAAGCCGGCTTCGGTAAGCGCCTGCGGCGCGCGCCAGGTCCCCGGAATATGCCCCGGCCGGAGCGGGCGGAGGCCAAGGTTGGAGGGTGCGCGGACAAGGCAGATTTCACGCATGGAGAAGGCCCAGGGTTGATTAACCCCTAAGCATAAACCGCAAAGGCGTGACCGGCCACGCGGCTAAAGCCCTCACCTCGCGTCTGCGGACAGTTCCTGCCAGCGGCCGCTGTCTCGCTCAGCCCGCCGCGCCATCGGCATATTGCGCTAGGAATTCCGGGCTCGGCGGGATCGGCTTGATGACGTCGATCAGCACGCCGTTGGGATCCCTGGTGATAAAGTGGCGCTGGCCGAAGGGTTCGTCGCACAGCGTTCGCAGGATCGGTAGCCCGGCGGCGGTGATCCGCTCATAGACGGCATCCGGATCCCTGACCTCGAAGTTGATCAGCAGGCCAGACGTGCGGCCCCGCCCTTCCTCCGGGATCGTCTCATGATCGCCCTGGACGATGCCGAGGTTGACGCGGCGGTCTTCGGCTGAGCGCAGATGCACGTACCAGTCGGCCTCAAACAGCGGCTTGAAGCCGAAATGCGCAACATAGAAGGCTGCCGTGCCGGCAACGTCGCTCGTCATCAGCACCGGATAATAGCTCGTCGTCCTCATCTTTCCTTCTCCCGGCGAATAACATACAGTCTGCATCTAAATTGAACTAACATACAGGCTGCATGTATGCAACAGGGATCCGCTCGCCGCTCCAACCGCGATCGCACCGAGGCGACACGCGCCGAGCTCATCGCCGCGGCGCGAAAACTGTTCACCGAAAAATCGTATGCCGAGACCAGCACACCCGAGATCGTCGCCGCTGCCGGGGTCACGCGCGGCGCGCTCTATCATCACTTTACCGACAAGCAGGCGCTGTTTGCCGCTGTGGTCGAACAGGAGGCGCAAGCCGTCTCGGAAGAGATCGAACGGGCGTCGCCGCCTTCGCTATTTGCCCGCGATGCACTGATTGCCGGCTCGGATGCCTATCTGGCTGCCATGCGTGCCCCCGGCCGAACTCGACTCTTGCTGCTTGATGGCCCGGCCGTGCTCGGCCGCGCCGCCATGGATGCGATCGACAATCGCCATGGCAACCGTTCGCTGCGCGAGGGCCTTATCGCCGCGATGCGGTCGCACTCCATGAAGAGATTGCCTGTGGAAGCACTGACCGCTTTGCTCGCCGCTGCCTTCGACCGCGCAGCGCTCGCCATTGAAGCTGGAGCCTCGATCGAGGACTATCGCGCCGTTCTCATGGCGCTGATCGACGGCCTGTCTCCGGCTCCTTCGCAGGCATCTCACCCGGCTCGAACTCGTTGAAACAGCCGAGCTGGCGCTTGAACTGGTCGATCAGCCAGGCGGCCGCCGGTTTCGGGCTGCGATCGGCGCGATGCATGGCATAGAGCGGCGAGCGGACTTCGCTGTAAGGCTCGAGATCGAGTTCGACGAGCCGGCCGTTCGCCAGATCATCGGCAATCAGCCATCGCGGCAGCCCGCCCCAGCCCAGCCCCTCGCGCATCAGCACGTGCTTGGTGCGCACATCCGTCAGCCGCCACGTGCGGTAGGCGAAGACGCCATAGTCACGCCCGCGCGTACGCTCGGATTGGTCCGAGACGACCACTTGGATGTGTTCGCGGACATCCTCTAGCGCCACTGGTCTCGGCAGCAGCGCCAGCGGGTGTTCAGGCGCTGCAGCTGGCACCAGGGAGATGAAGCCGATGCGAAGCAGATTCACGTCCGTCTCACCCAGAAGCCCCCCGATGCCGAGATCGGCCTGTCCGCCGACAACATGATCGAGGATCAGGCCAAGCGAGCCGATATGCAGACGCAGCGTCACTGCCGGGAACTGCGCCTCGAATGCCTTTAGCACCCGAACCAGCACCGGCGACGGTAGTGTCACGTCGACCGACAGCGTAACTTCAGCCTCCAATCCCTGCCGGTATCCGTCGACACGCGAGCGGATGCGTTGCAGCACGCCGACCATGCGTCGCGCATCTTCCAGCGTCGCCTTGCCGACATCGGTCAGTTGCGGTTCACGCGTGCCCTCGCGCTCGAACAGCTTCAGCCCGAGCTGCGCTTCGAGGTTGGCGATAGCGTAGCTGATCACCGATTGCGCGCGATTCAATTTGCGCCCGGCGGCCGAGAAGCTGCCGGTCTCGGCCACCGCAACCAGTATCTGCAGTTGGTCAAGCGTCGGGTTCGGTTGCATCGTTCAATCCACAATTTAGATGGATCATATACAAAATATACCAGTTTTTCAAATGGGTCTGCGCACACATATTTGCCGGGAGATTTTAAGTCCAACCCCGGAGACCCATCATGTCGATCCTTCTTGTCACATCCAGCCCACGCGGCGCCGCCTCGCACTCGACCCGCATCGCCACCGAACTCGCCGAGAAGCTGCTTGCCGCCAATCCCTCGGCCAGGCTTGTCGCCCGCGACCTCGTAGCCAACCCGCTGCCGCATATCGACCCCGACTATTCGACCGGCATATATATGCCGGTCGAAGCACGCAGCCAGCGCCAGGCTGAGGTCGTCGGCGTTTCCGACACGGTGCTGGACGAGCTGTTTGCGGCCGACACCGTCATTCTCGCCACCGGCTTCATCAACTTCAACATCTCCTCGACGCTGAAGTCCTGGGTCGATCACATTGCCCGTTCCGGCAAGAGCTTTGCCTATGGCGAGAACGGCCCCAAGGGCCTCGTCACCGGCAAGAAGGTCTATATCGTGCTGGCTTCGGGCGGCATCTATTCCGAAGGTGCGGCCGTGCAGTTCGATCACGCCATTCCCTACCTGCGCAGCGTACTCGGCTTTCTCGGCATGAACGATGTCGAGGTCATCCGCATCGAAGGAGTCGGGATGGGCGCCGATGCGGTGGCAGCAGCGCTGGCCAAGGCCTCGGCCAAGGTCGACGCCATTGTGGCCGCGACCGGTAATGCCGAGCGCGTCGCCACCGCGGCGTAAAGCGTCAGCATCGTCTGAATTGTACAAGAGCAGGCGCCCGGCGCCTGCCCTTGTTGTCGTTGGCGACAACCTATTGTGGTGGGCCACACAACTGCCATTGGTTATTCGTCAGCCGTGGCAAGAAGGGGCTCATCCAGCCGGCGCTGAAGGTCCGCGGCCCGGAATATTTGCGCATCATCTATGGTCCCGAATATGACGCGCCCAACAATCTCGTGCGCCTCCGAGAACGCGGCCTGGCCGGCAAGCGCAGCCTTGGCGCTCAGAGAGTTCGCGCTTGGCCACGAAGCGCTAACGCGATTTGTCGCCAAGCAGCCGCTACGGGTTCACGAGTGTGTCTTCGCCGTGCTGGCGTTGGAAAGCGGGCCAATCGACCCAAGGCTGTCGTAGCCGATCTACCCGAAGATCTTTTCGCCTTGCTCGTCGACCAGTTGGATGCCCTTTTTGATCGAGATGTCGACAGCGTCGTCAAGCCCGGCAAAGCGGTCGGCGCGGATGAATTTGTGCTCCTTCATCACGCCGTCGATCTCCTTCGAAACCACGCCGCAGGTCTGGTACTGGCCCTCCGCCTTGTAGGGCGTGGCGCTGATCAAAAAGCCCTTGTGCTCGATCTGCTTTGCCGGCGCCGCTGTCTTTGGCTCGGCGGCTTCGTTGCCTCCGCCGAAAAGACGCTTCAGAAAAGACATGGGGGTATCCTCCAACGGCAATCATCCTGCACCACATAGCGCGGTGCAGGATGATTTTCAGTACCGGTCCTTGGCCGAGCGGGCAAGGGCCGCAACTGGCTTGGCACTCAGAGGTCAGTCGCGCGACAACGCTTCCAAGGCCTCTGCGGCAGCTTCCAATATGCTGATTGCCTCGGCCTGCTTTGCTTCAGGCGCATCGACGATTTCGCCGAGCGCGGCGCGCAGCCGGTGGCGCACGGCGCGAAACTTGTCGCGCTTTTCCGAGCGGCCGCGGCCGCGCCGGCCACCGTCGCCGTCATCGTTCCAGCCGAACCAGTCGCGCGCCTTTGCCATCTTGCGGCCGAAGCGCTCGAGATGTTCGAGCACGTGGTCGATCATCTCGCGATTTTCGTTGAGGTGCGCCTGCCCAGCCTCGGTGATTGAAAACACCTTCTTGTTGCCGTCCGCCGCAGAAACGGCGTAGCCGGCCTCTTCCAGGAAGGTCAGCGTCGGGTAGACCACGCCGGGGCTCGGGCTGTAGAAGCCGCTGGTGCGCTCCTCCAGCGCCTTGATGATGTCGTAGCCGTGCCGCGGCGCCTCGGCCAGAAGCGACAGCGTGATCAGCTTGAGGTCGCCGTCGGCCAGCATGCGCCCGGCGCGGAACATGTCGCCCGGCCCGCCGCGTCCGCCTCTCGTGCCATGCCCGAACGGGCCGAAGCCGCCGCCGCGTCCGCCGAACTTGCCGGCCATATGCATGAAAACGCGCTCGGCGTGTTCGCCAAAACGATCACCCCCGAAATGACTGTCTTTGTGCATTGTTTGCTCCTTGAGTTATGTCTTAAGATATATCTCAACTACGTATTCACAGCGGCGGAGTCAAGATATATCTTACGATGTATCTGAAGATAAGCGCCAGCAGGATTGGTTTTCGCCGGCAAGGGCGGTTAGGAAGCGCGCGAGGGGCCGAAGGCCACTCCCCAGGCGTCTAACGTGAAGCAACGCATCCACCCCCGTTCCGGGCAGTTACGCCGAAGACCGGCGAATGGATGCAAAGGTGACGAACCGGATGCTTCGGCGAAATCCCAGACGAATGTGAAAACCTCGCGCAGAAAGCTGCCTCCGACGCTGCTGCTGGTGCTGCCTGCGGTGCGCCGCATCGTCGGCTGGCTTCGCGACCCCGCGGCTTGATAGCGGGGCATGCGAAACGCTCGGTGCGGGAGGAATGGATACCTGTTACCAGCGGCCTTTGCGCCGGTTCCAGGCATAGAGCAGATCGGCGAAACGATCATAGGCATAGCGCGTCAACGGCAGTGCGGCGGGATTGCCGAACAGCGTCGCCAACCAGCCCTCGCCCGGCGTTATCAGCCACACCGCAACTGCAACATCGGCGCCGACCAGCAATTTGCCACCGGCGTCGGTCGCATGCAGCCGACGCCGGATATCCTCCAGCCCTATGCCGTAGCGGGCCAACGCCGTCGGTTCGGTATTGATGTCGCGAAATTCGATCCGACCGGCCTTGACCGCCTCGATCAGCCGCCGTTTCTGCCGGCTGATGCCGGCATCACAGACCGGACAGCGCGTATTATACCAGACGGTCAGCAGAGGCTTGCTCATGTTTCGAAACGGCACCAGAGGGGCGCGCACCGACTATCCGGCAAACGCCATTGCGCCGCAACGCAACACGACAGCCGCGAAATGGCCGGCTAGGCCTGGAGCGCAACTTACCCGAGCGAGGTGATGATCTCGCGATAGGCATCCTCCGGGAAAGCCTTGAGTGTCCGCGTCCTGACGTTTCCGGCCGTCGCCAGCATCAGCGAGAAACGAGCCAGGACGGCATCGTCGGGCGCTTCGAGCACGGCCACCATGTCGCAATCCCCCATGGTGAGATAAAATGCCTTGAAGGACCCGCCCATGTCGCCCAGCAGCTTCTTGGCGGCATCGAGCCGCTTCGGCGATTCGCGCACGTTTTTGGCGCCTTGCTCCGTCCAGTTGATCAGCACGATGTAAGTTGTCATGGCACACCTCCCTCCGGTGCCACGGAGCGCGGCGTCCAACCGCCGGGGCGGGCATCCGGGTTTGTCGCCCAGAGAATGCGTCCGTCGCGGAATTATCCTCTCGTAGTGCACGACCCGCAAGAGCGGCGCGTTCAATCGTGATCGCCTGTGCCCAAACGGAAAAGGGCGCCACCGGCGCCCTTGAAACTGCTTCTCCGTCACCCGGCCTCAGCTGTCGAGGAAGCTCCGCAGCTTGCGCGACCGGCTCGGGTGTTTGAGCTTGCGCAGCGCCTTGGCTTCGATCTGGCGGATGCGCTCGCGGGTGACCGAGAATTGCTGGCCGACCTCTTCAAGCGTGTGGTCGGTGTTCATGCCGATGCCGAAGCGCATTCTGAGCACGCGCTCTTCGCGCGGCGTCAGCGAGGCCAATACACGCGTCGTCGTCTCGCGCAAATTGGCCTGGATCGCCGCGTCAATCGGCAGGATCGCCATCTTGTCCTCGATGAAGTCGCCGAGATGCGAATCCTCCTCGTCGCCGACCGGCGTTTCGAGCGAGATCGGCTCCTTGGCGATCTTCAGCACCTTGCGCACTTTTTCCAGCGGCATGGCGAGCTTTTCCGCCAACTCTTCCGGCGTCGGCTCACGGCCGATCTCATGCAGCATCTGGCGCGAGGTGCGCACGATTTTGTTGATCGTTTCGATCATGTGCACCGGAATGCGGATGGTGCGCGCCTGGTCGGCGATAGAACGGGTGATCGCCTGCCGGATCCACCACGTCGCGTAGGTCGAGAACTTGTAGCCGCGGCGGTATTCGAATTTGTCGACCGCCTTCATCAGGCCGATATTGCCCTCCTGGATCAGATCGAGGAACTGCAGGCCGCGATTGGTGTATTTCTTGGCGATGGAAATGACGAGGCGCAGATTGGCCTCGACCATTTCCTTCTTGGCGATCGCGGCTTCGCGCTCGCCCTTCTGCACCTGGTTGACGATCTTGCGGAATTCCTGGATCGAAATCGCCGTCTCGGTGGCGAGGTTCTGGATCTCGGCGCGCAGGTCGCGGATGGCGTCCTTCTCGTTCTTGGTGAATTCCTTCCAGCCGCGTGAAGTCAAATTGCCGATCGAGCGAGTCCAGTTGGGATCGAGCTCCGAGCCCTGATATTCTTTGAGGAATTCCTCGCGGCGCACACCATAGCTTTCGGCCAGCCTGAGCAGCTTGCCTTCGTTCTGCACCAAGCGCTTGTTGATGTCGTAGAGCTGCTCGACCAGCGCCTCGATGCGCGCCGTGTTCAAGGACAGCGACTTCACCGCCTTGATCAGTTGGTCCTTCAATTCCTTCAGCCGGCGGTCCTGACTGGGCGACAGCGTGCCGGCGGCAGCCAGCCGGTTCTCGACCTGCTGGTCCTGCAGCTTGCGCAGTTTCTTGTAGGTGTCGGCAATGACGTCGAGCGTCTCCATCACCTGCGGGCGCAGTTCGGCTTCCATCGCCGCAAGCGACAGGCTCGCCTCGTCATCGTCTTCCTCGTCATCGTCCACCAGGCCACGGGTGTCGCCGCCGACGTTGGTGATGTCGTCCTCGTCCTCGCGCGAACGGCGCGACTTTTCCTCGGTCTTGGCTTCCTCGATACGCTCGACAACCGGCGCCTGCTTGGCCTCCGGCCCGGCATAGGTCGCCTCGAGGTCGATGATCTCGCGCAGCAGGATCTTCGATTCGTTGAGCTCGTCACGCCAGATGATGATGGCCTGGAAGGTCAGCGGGCTTTCGCACAGGCCCGCGATCATCGTCTCGCGGCCGGCCTCGATGCGCTTGGCGATCGCGATTTCGCCCTCGCGCGACAGAAGCTCGACTGAGCCCATCTCGCGCAGATACATGCGGACCGGATCGTCGGTGCGGTCGGTCGGCTCTTTCTTGGTCGTGGTGGCGGCGACGGCGGTGCCGGTCTGCTCGGCGAGTTCGTTCGCGTCTTCCTCGGCGTCAGCGGCAGTATCGGCGGCTTCGGGCTCCTCGCCCTGCTCGTCGTCCTCGACCACGTTGATGCCCATGTCGGAAAGCATGGCCATCGTGTCCTCGATCTGCTCGGAGGTCACTTCCTCCGAGGGCAGCACCGAATTCAGCTCGTCCATGGTGACATAGCCGCGCTTCTTGGCGGCCTTGATCATCTTCTTGACAGCATCGTCGGAAAGGTCGAGCAGAGGGCCATCGGTCGCGGCCTCGCGTTCGGTCTCGACTTCTTCCTTTTCCTTTGTCGCCATAGTCTTTATTTTCTCCAAGCGGCTGAGTATCAAAGCCGCGTAAGCTGCCGGTCCGGTCAAAATGGATGCGCTCTTTCCAGAACGCGCTTTACCGGGCCAGTAACTGCATCTCTCGTTAAGTCCAGATTAACCCTGATATCTGTGGCAAGCAGACTGCCTGTCCAGTGATCAGTACCTTACATCGCTGCATTCCCGTCGATGCCGGGGCGGGTTAACGTTTCGAATCGACCTGATTCCGCCATTCTGCCGGAAGGTCAAGCGCCTCTCGCATGATTCGCATGAAAAAAGCGAATCAATTACCCGACTTAGAGCACCGCACGCTTGATTCCAACGCGCAAGCACGTCCTTACATTTCAGTCTTCTGGAGGCTTCGATCTAAACGCGCCCAGCTCTGCCCGACGATACGCCAAACCCTTCGATCAGCGCTTCCGTTGCCTGCACATCACGAAATTGCGCCTGGATTTCGACCAGGTGCCGGTAATTTTCGTCCGTGGGATCGCTGGCGAGCGCTGCTTCCGCCTGCTTCAGCTCCTTATGTAAGGTGCGCGCGCTGCGCTGCAAGTGGAGAGCTTGGCTGAACGCATCACGAGCATCGTCGAGTGCTGCCGTTTCCAGCGCCGGCCATTGCCGCGCACGTTTGATCAGCGCCACCGCGCGCTGCCAGATCTCACCACAGCCGGCCCGCTCGATCGTCGCGATTACAGCCTCGCGGTTGTTGGCCATATCGTGCGCCATGGCGTCGAGGATGGCCGCGTGCAGCCGCTTCAGATCGGAATTGGCGAGATCGAGGAACTCGACATGGGCGAAATTCTCGTCGATCAGCACGGGATGGTTGACGAGGGCCGTAATGATCGTCGCCTCGCGCACCGACATGCCCTCGCCGCCGCGTTTGACCAGCGCCGAGCGGCCGAGGCTTTCGGTGATCGCGGTGCGCCCACCGGCACCGCCGCCACGTGCAAACTGTCCGCCGGGTGCTGAGACCCTGCCCGGGAAGCGCTCACCGGGCCGTCCGTCCTGACGTCCCCGGCGTCCGCGCTGGGCACCGAAGAAGCTCTGCACGCGCTCGCGCATTTCCTGTTGGTAGTGATAGCGAAGGCTCTCGTCGCGGATGCGGCTGGTCAGTTCGCGCAGCGTCTTTTCGAGCTCCGCCCGCCGTTCCGGCGTATCGAAGATGCCGCCGGCGGTCTCGCGCATCCACAAGAGGTCGGCCAGCGGCCGCGCCTCGGAAAGCACGGCGCGGAACGCATCCGGTCCGTCACCCTTGACCAGATCGTCGGGATCCTTGCCCTCCGGCAGCAGGGCGAAGCGCACGGAGCGGCCCGCCTGGACCGCCGGCAGCGCCATGTCGGCGGCGCGCCATGCTGCCTTCAGCCCGGCCTGGTCGCCGTCGAAGCACAGCACCGGCTCGCCGGCCATGCGCCACAGAAGTTCGAGCTGGTTTTCAGTCAATGCGGTGCCGAGCGGCGCCACCACGTTCTCGAAGCCGGCCTGCGCCAGCGCGATCACATCCATGTAGCCCTCTACGGCAATGACCGTGCCGCCCTTGGCCAGCGCTCCCTTTCCGAGCGCTTGGCGCGCACGGGCGAAATTGTAGAGCACGTTGCCCTTGTGGAAGAGCTCCGTATCGGGCGAGTTCATGTATTTGGCCAGCGCATCCGGCGCCAGTGCCCGCCCGCCGAAGGCGATGATCTTGCCCCTGGAATCCGGGATCGGGAACATGATGCGGTCGCGAAACCAATCATAGGAAACCGGCACGTCGTCGCCATGTCGCACCAGCCCGCACGCCTCGATGTCGGCCTTGGGGACACCCTTGGCGGCAAGGTGCTCCTTCAGCGCGTTGCGGCTGTCGGGGGCATAGCCGAGGCGGAAAGACTGCTGCGTCGCCGGTGTCAGCCCCCGGTCGCGCAGGTAGGCGCGGGCCTTTGCCCCTTCCGGTCCCTGCAGCCGTTCCTGGAAGAACACCGTCGCCATCTCCATGACATCGGTCAGGCTGGCGCGTTCCTTTTCGCGCCGTTCCTCATCGGCATCGCGAACCGGCATCGGCACGCCGGCCATGTCGGCGATCTTCTCGACGGCCTCGGGAAAGCTTATCCCATCGAGTTCGGTCAAAAACTTGAAATGGTCGCCCGAAACCGAGCAGCCGAAACAGTGATAACGGCCCTTCTTGTCCTCGCAATGGAAGGACGGGCTCTTCTCGCCATGGAACGGACAGCACGCCCAATAATCGCCACGCGGCGCGTTGGTCTTCTTCCTGTCCCACGCGACGCGCTGGCCGATCACCGAAGAAATCGGTACGCGGTCGCGTATCTCGTCGAGGAAAGCAGGCGGAAAGCGCATGGGGACAGCTCGTTTGGCCTTCATATAATCACACGGGCGAAGCCCGACGACTCGTAATGGCGACCATACCCGGTTTTCACAGGTCAAAAAGAGAAGGCGGCCCGCGGACCGCCTTCTTGATCTAAACCGGCGCAGCGCCGGTCAGCCGTTCCGCGCTCACTGCGCGGCGATGGCACCGACGATCAGGCCGGAGAGAACGCTGACCAGCAGATAGTCGTTACCGACCCGGATCCATTCCTGACCGGGACCCGGACGGCGCAGGCCATAGTGGCGATAGTGGCGGATCGGCTGGTGACGCTTCCAGCTCGAATATCTCTGGCCGTTGCGCCGATGGCTGCGTCTCACGACGATCTTCTTCTTCACTATGACGCGCTTGGTCACGTCGACATGCTTGTTCACATGCCTGCCGGGCTTCTGCCAGTCGACCTGGTTGTAGTTCGACTGCGGCGCGTTTGGTGTGTTCAGTGGTGCAGCCTGGCCCTGCAAGGCGGTTGCAGCCAGCATCGAGAAGGCAATGGCGGAAAGAACGATACGTTTCATGGCGGGTAGTCCTTGGTTGTCGATGCCTCCGGAATAGAGCCGGAAGGATGAACCGAGACTGAATGCATAGATTACGTTTTCGTAATGATTTCTTATATTTAGCACAACTAATTCAGCGATACCTTTAAAGCGACCGCCCGAGAATGGACGCATGACCCTCCGCAACCTCGCAGGCTATGCAACCATTTTCTCAGCCATCCATTTCCGACACGCCCCGTCGCGTGCCAACACGCGTCCGAACCGGGCAAAATTTATTATTCGGCTAAAATAAATCGGAGTAGTATCAACCTCTGCAATGTCCACGATTCGCGCCCGCGTTTGCCCCTTCGACTTCACCGCGCCCGCGTCGCCGGCGCCTGTGGCGTTGCGGGGCCTGGCATGAGTGGCTCCGTCGTTTTGCTGCACCTTGCCGGTGCGGTGGCACTGATGCTGTTTGCCACCCGTTTGGTGAAGACCGGCGTCGAGCGCGCCTATGGCGACGTGCTGCGCCACAAACTGCGCGCTACCATGCGCAATCCCTTCATGGCGGTTCTGGCCGGCTGCGGCCTGGCTGTCGCACTGCAAAGCTCGACCGCCGTCACCTTGCTGGTCGGCTCATTCGCCGGCTCCGGTATTGTCAGCGGCATGTCGGGCCAGCTTGCGGTGCGCGGTGCCGAGATCGGCTCGGCGCTGGTGGTCAAGCTGCTTACCTTTGATCTGTCGCTGCTGGTGCCGGTCTGCCTGGTCGCCGGCACCGTCATGTTCATGGCCACCGAGCGGCGCGACTGGCGCCAGTTCGGCCGCATCCTGGTCGGCATCGGCCTGCTGCTTTTGTCGCTGGAGATGATCGGCCAGGCGTCGGAGCCGCTGCGCCAGAGCACGCTGATGCCCCTCATCGTCAATTACTTCTCCGGCGATCCGGTCACCGCCTATCTTCTGGCAGCGTTGGTCACCTGGCTGTTCCATTCCTCGATTGCCGCGGTGCTGCTGATGGTGACGCTCGCCGGCCGCGGTTTCATCCCGCCCGAACTCGGCATCGTGCTGGTGCTCGGCGTCAATCTCGGCTCTTCGATCATCGCGCCGCTTCTAACCCGCAACGCAGAGCCCGGCGTTCGCATCGTGCCGATCGGGAATCTCCTGATGCGCGGCATGGGTTCGCTGATCATGCTGATCCTGTTCCTGACGTTCAAGCCGCCAGTCGCTTTCTTGGGCAGCACCGTGCCCGAGCAGATCGTCAATGCCCACATCGCCTTCAACATCTTGATCCTGATCGCCGGCGTGCCGCTGGCGCGCCTGGTCTATCGCGCCTCGGAAAAGATCGTGGCGCTGGGCACCAAGCCGCAGCCCGCCAACGCGCTCGACGTCGTTGAGCTTTCCGCGCTCAACGAAAGTGCGCTCGACGTGCCGAGCCAGGCATTAGCCAACGCCACCCGCGAGGTGGTGCGGGTCTGCGAAACGGTCGAGATCATGCTGAAACGGATCATCGAGCTCTATGAGAGCGCCGATGCCGACAAGATTGGCGCGCTGGCCGCACTCGACGACCGTGTCGACAGAAAGCACGCGGCAATCAAGCTCTATCTGGCCAGGGTCACCAAGAACCCGCTGAGCGAGGACGAGGCCCTGCGTTGCCAGGAGCTGATCGGCGCCTGCGTCAAGCTGGAGCAGGTCGGCGACATCATTGTGCGCAACATGCTGGTCCACGTGAAGAAGAAATTCGAGCGCGGGCTGGAGTTTACGCCGGAAGGATGGCGTGAGCTTTGCGCCTTCCATGCCTTGGTGCTTGCCAATGCCAGGCTTGCCTTCAACGTGCTGGTATCTCGCGATCCGGAGACCGCTCGCCAGTTGGTGCTGGAAAAGGACCGGCTGCGCGACCGCGAGAAGGAAACCAGCCAGAGCCATTTCGTGCGGCTGCGCGACGGCACCGCCAAGAGTGTCGAGACCAGTTCCATCCATCTCGACACCATTCGGGACCTCAAGCAGATCAACTCGCTGCTCGCCTCGATGGCCTATCCCGTGCTTGAGGAGCGCGGTCTGCTCACCGGTTCGCGGCTGAAGGCTGGATAGATTGCGTCCACAGGCCAGGTAGCTTAAGAACATCGCCTATGAAAATTGCTGTGGGCTAATGCGCAAAAATTATCTTTGCGCGTTTTCCCGTCTGTCGGCTAAAGGATCGTCCCATATCTACCGGGAGGAAAGTCGATGGACACCCATTCTCGCAGTTTCGCCAAGGCGCTTTCCTGGCGCGTCACCGGCACCATCGACACGATGATCATCTCGCTCGTCGTGACCGGAAGCATCAAGCTCGCCGCGGCCATCGGCCTGACCGAGGTCGTCACCAAGTCGCTGCTCTATTATCTTCACGAACGGGCGTGGCTGAAAATTCCTTACGGGAGGAAGGCAGCCGCCTAGCTCTTGCCTCCGCGGCGGGCGCCAGACCGGCGATCAAGAAAAGCTAAAGCGGCGTCGACAATTTCTGGATTGCCCGCTGCCCTCATCCGTGGTTTGAGGCCAGCTTGTCCGAGGATCTCCTTCGCGCCATGCTGCCCCTCGTTGCCCTGTTCATAGCTGCCTTCGCCTTCGGCACCACCGAATTCGTCATCGCCGGCGTGCTGCCGCAGGTGGCGGATGGCCTTGGCGTCGCGATTCCGACCGCCGGCTATCTCGTTTCCGGCTATGCCGGCGGCATTGCAGTCGGCGGCCCGCTGCTGGCGCTCGCCACCAAAAGGTTCTCCCGCAAGGCCCTGCTGCTTGGACTGACTGCAGCCTTCACCATCGGCCAGGCCGCCTGCGCGCTGGCGCCCGACTTCGCCTCGATGCTGCTGTTGCGGATAGCGGTGGCCGTGGCGCATGGCGCCTATTTCGGCGTTGCCATGGTGGTGGCCGTCGGCCTCGTGCGCGAAGATCAGCGCGGCATGGCGGTGGCGCTGATCCTGTCCGGCCTCACCGTATCGAACGTCATCGGCGTTCCGGCCGGCACGGCAATCGGCAACATCTGGGGATGGCGTGCGACATTCTGGGTGATGTGCGCGCTCGGTGTGGTGGCCTTCGCGGCAATCGGCGCCCTGCTGCCGCGCAAGACGGGATCGTCGAGCCCGTCAGTGAGCCTTGGAAGCGAGGTCCGCGTGCTCGCACGCCAGCAGGTCTGGACCTCGCTCATTATCATGCTGATGCTGATGATCGGCCAGTTCGGCCTGTTCACCTACATCACGCCTACGCTGCTTGAGGTCACAGGCCTCGACGAGAAATGGATACCATGGGTGCTCTTGCTCAACGGGGTCGGCGCAACGATCGGCGTCTTCGTCGGCGGGCGGCTCGCCGACTGGAAGCTGATGCCGTCGCTCATCGCCATGCTTTTCCTGCAGGCGGTGATGCTCGCCTTGATCCATGCCGTCAGTTCTTACCCACTGCCGATGGTGATAGCGATCTTCGTCTGGGGCGGCCTCAACTTCGCTATCGGCACGCCGATCCAGACCCGCATACTGACCTGGACCGCGGACGCCTCCAATCTTGCCTCGTCGCTCATTCCGTCGGGCTTCAATGTCGGCATCGCGCTCGCCGCATCGCTCGGCGCGGCCATGCTCAATGCCGGCTATGGCTATCGCAGCCTGCCGGTGGTTGGCGCGGTCGCCATGCTGATCGCGGTCGCGGTTGCGCTTGCCTCGCATGTCTGGGAATGGCGAAGCCGGGCTGCGCCGCCGCTGCCGGCTGCCGCCGAATAGGGCTACAGATCGATCCGGTAGCGCAGGCTTTCCGCGCCGCCATAGGCGGCGTCCTCGAAGAAACGCCCGACGAGCCGGCCGCCATTGGCCAGAGCGACCTTCTGCGAGGGCACATTGTGAGGCTTGCAGGTGATTTCGACGAAGGGCAGGCCAACAGCCCTCGCCTCCACCAGCATCAGCCGCAGCGCCTCGGTCGCATAGCCGCGTCCCCGTTTCCACGGCACCACCGCATAGCCGACGTGGCCGAGCACATGCGACGGCAGCGCCGCGGTGCCGTGCTGCCAGCGCAAGCCGATTGAGCCTGCGACTTCCCCGTCCCAGATCCAGCGCCGGAATCCGGGCAGCCGCGGCACCGTCGAACCGTCGGGCAAGGTGATCGGCGGTCCCTTGCCATCGGAATCGTCGAGATCGCCAAGGAAAGTCGCTGGATCCTTTTCGATAGCCGCAAGCTGCTCGCGCGTCGCGTCGAGCAGCCGCACGTTGTCCGGCGACCAGCCGCGCTCGAGAGCCGCCTTGTAGGACGGCAGGTGTTCAAGCGCCGGTTTGACGAGTTCGATCACGGGCGCGAGCTTTTGGCTGCCGGATTGCGGGCGCGACGGCAAGGGCCTTCGGCAGCTTACTGAAGCAGACTCTTGACGATGCCGCTCGCCTTGGAGAAATCCATCTGACCGGCGTATCTCTCCTTGAGCGCCGCCATCACCTTGCCCATGTCCTTGACGCCGCTGGCGCCGGTCTCGGCAATCGCGGAACGGACGGCGCTTTCCGTCTCAACCTGGCCCAGTTGCGTCGGCAGGAAGTCGCGGATGATGGCCATCTCGTCGCGCTCCTGCGCCGCAAGCTCCGGCCGCTTGCCGTCATCGAACGCCTTGGCCGATTCCTCGCGCTGCTTCACCATCTTGGCCAGGATCTGCAGGATCTCGTCGTCGCTGGCCGGCTCCTTGCCGGCGCCGCGATTGGCGATGTCGCGGTCGTGAATGGCCGCCTGGATCAGCCGCAATGTCGGCAGCCGGCGCTTGTCCTGCGCCTTCATCGCGCTCTTCAGGGATTCGGCGATTTTGCCTCGCATAGTGCTTTCTCCTTCGAATGCGGCGGACAATAGCCGTGCCGAAAGCCCAACGCAAATGCGACACTACCGGCAAATCCCTGATATTGTCCGACGAAATAAATCCGGGCTCGCACTTCCTGGCATCATTGACCGCCTTGGCGCCTTCCCCTATGTACTGGGCCTTGCATGAACTGAATTCTAGTGCACGTCGCCCAAAAGTGCGTAGCTGTTTTGGGGCAACGACATGCACAAGTGAAAACTTAGCGCGCCGAGGCTGTGAGATCGCCGCTTCGCGCTTTTTGTTGCGCCGACTGAGGGCGCACCTTTAGGAGTGCCGCCGTGGCAACGATGACCGCCGCATCGCCCCCCCCTTGGGCCACCGACAAGCCGACTGCTCTGCTGGTGCTGGCCGACGGCACCGTCATCGAGGGTCGCGGTCTGGGCGCCGCCGGCTCCGCCGTCGCCGAAGTCTGCTTCAACACTGCGCTGACCGGCTATCAGGAGATCCTCACCGACCCATCCTATGCCGGCCAGATCGTCACTTTCACCTTTCCGCATATCGGCAATATCGGCACAAACGACGAAGATATCGAGGACCTCAACCCGCTGGCCCGCGCCGGTGCCGTCGGCGCCGTGTTCAAGGCCGACGTCACCAACCCGTCGAATTATCGCGCCGGAACCGGTCTCGACCAGTGGCTGAAGAAGCGCGGCATCGTCGCACTTTCAGGCATCGACACGCGGGCGCTGACCGCGTTGATCCGCGAAAAGGGCATGCCAAATGCCGTCATCGCGCACGCGCCCGACGGTATCTTCGACGTCGATGATCTCAAGCGCCGCGCCGCCGCATGGTCGGGGCTTATCGGGCTTGATCTGGCCAAGGAAGTCACCTCCGGTCAATCCTCGGTCTGGCGCGAGACGCCCTGGGTCTGGAACGAGGGCTTTGGCGAACAGGCTGATCCGTCGATGCACGTCGTTGCCATCGACTACGGGGTCAAGCGCAACATATTGCGCCTGCTGGCCGGCCTCGGCGCCAAGGTCACCGTGGTGCCGGCAAAAACCGGCGCCGAGGAGATCCTGGCGATGCGGCCCGACGGCATTTTTCTATCCAACGGCCCTGGCGATCCGGAAGCAACCGGCGACTACGCCGTGCCGGTCATTCAGGATCTTTTGAAGACCGATATCCCACTCTTCGGCATCTGCCTCGGCCACCAGATGCTGGCGCTGGCGCTGGGCGGCAAGACTGCAAAAATGCATCAGGGCCACCACGGCGCAAATCATCCGGTCAAGGACCACACCACCGGCAAGGTCGAGATCGTCTCGATGAACCATGGCTTTGCCGTCGACGCCGACTCGTTGCCGAGCGGCGTCGAGGAAACCCATGTCTCGCTGTTCGACGGTTCGAATTGCGGCATTGCGCTCACCGGCAGACCGGTCTTCTCGGTCCAGCATCATCCCGAAGCCTCGCCCGGGCCGCAGGATTCGCACTATCTGTTTCGCCGCTTCGTCAACCTGATCCGCGAAAAGCGCGGCGAGCCGGCACTGGCCGAGCGTGTTTAGCGCATTGCGTAAAAACGGATTTGACTGACGGCGCCGGCCGGGCTCCCGGCGCCGATCAAGCCCCGTCCGTCACCGCTTCCTGCGCGTGCATGCGTTTGACTTCCTTCGGCGTCGGCTTGGCCACCCTGGTGACGAAGACGACGAGCGCCAGCGTGAGGAAAATCGCGCCGAGCAGATACGGGGCACCGCCGAAAGCTACGGGCGCGTTCGGCCCCGTGAACCAGGAAAAGATCGCCGTATAAAGCAGCGGTGTGATGATCGAGGTGATCGAGAAGATCGAGGTCATTGCGCCCTGGAGTTCGCCCTGGGCGGAAGGTGGCACCTTGGCGGCCGCAAGGCTTCTGAGCGGCGGGTCGGCCAACGCCTCGAGACACCCGACGACGATCACTGCATAGATCATCCAGCCTTGTGACGCGAAGGCGTAGCCGAAGGCGCTGAGTGCGGTAAATGCCAGACCGATTACCGCCGTCTTCCACTCGCCAAGCTTGGGGATCACGCGCGGCAGGACAGTCGCCATGACGATCGCCCCGCACAGGCCGAAAGCGCCGAGCGAGAAGCCGATCTGTTGTTCGCTCCAGCCATAGCGATAACTGGAGACGAACGACCAGACCGCAGGATACATCATGTGCCCCAGCGTCATCAGAAAGAAGACAAGTCCGATCCAGCCGATACCTTCGTAGTTGCGCATCTGGACGAGCGTGCCGACCGGGTTGGCGCGTTTCCACTCGAAGCGGCGACGGTGCTTGTTATCAAGTGTTTCCGGCAACAGAAACAGCGCGATCAGAAAGTTTGCGAAGGCAAGCCCGGCAGCGAAATAGAACGGCACACGCGGCCCGAACGTGCCGAGCAACCCGCCCAGAACCGGCCCGATGACGAAGCCGACACCGAAAGCAATGCCGAGCAGCCCAAAATTCTTCGCACGATTTTCGTCGGTCGAGATATCGGCGATGAATGCCGATGTCGTGGAATAACTGGCGCCGGAAATGCCGGCCAGCACGCGGCCGATGAACAGCATCGGATAGGACCAGGCGATTGCGCAGATCAGATTGTCGATAGCGAACGTCAGCACCGAGGCGAGCAGGATAGGCCGCCGCCCGAACCGGTCGCTCAACCCACCCATCACCGGTGCGAAAACGAACTGCATCGCCGCATAGACGAAGAACAGCCAGCCGCCCTCGATAGCCGCCTCGCTGATGCCGACGCCGGTCAATTCCCTGAGATAGGCCGGCAGCACCGGCATAATGATGCCGAAGCCGATGACGTCGAGCAGCAGGGTGGTGAAAACAAGCGCAAGGCCCCGCCTGGCGGTTTTTCGGTCTATCATGATGGTATCTCCTCGGGCCGCCCGAGCGAACGGGAACACACCTTATAGGCGAGCACATCGCTGGGAACAATGAGGGAACGGGCAGAGTGCTTTCATCCTGACATCCCCTGACTGCGGTCCAGTCTCTCGGATTACGAGAAAACCGTCGGCTCAGATCGGGTTGTTGAACGTGTCGCAGTCCGAAAGCTTGCCGTTCTGGAAACCTCGCGCCAGCCAGGTCTGCCGCTGCTGCGACGTGCCGTGGTTGAAGCTTTCCGGCACGACGTAGCCCTGCATCTTCTTCTGCAGCGTGTCGTCGCCGATCTGTTTGGCGGCGTTCAGTGCCTCCGCCATGTCGCCCTGTTCCAAGATGCCCTTCTGACCGGTGAAATGCGCCCAGATGCCGGCAAAGCAGTCGGCCTGCAGCTCGACCTGCACCGACATGTGGTTGGCGTCGGCTTCGCTCATATTCTGCCGCATCTGGTTGAATTTGGGCAGGATGCCGACGAGGTTCTGCACGTGGTGCCCGACCTCATGCGCGATCACATAGGCCTGTGCGAAATCGCCGGAGGCACCGAACTGCTGATCGAGCTGCTGGAAGAAGGTGGTGTCGAGATAGACCTTGCGATCATTGGGACAGTAGAATGGTCCGGCCGCCGATGAGGCAGAACCGCAAGCAGAGCCGATCCGGCCGCTGAACAGGACCAGCTTTGGATCCTGATAGGTCAGGCCCTCGGACTGGAAAATACCGGTCCAGGTATCCTCGGTCTCGGCCAGCACGGTCGACACGAACTGCTTCATTTCGTCGGACGCGGGCGCACCGGTGCCGCCGCCCTGGCCGCCGCTATTGTCGGTGATCTGGCCGCCGCCACCGGGCTGCAAGCCGCTGTCATCGAGGATCTGGCTCGGGTCGAAGCCGAAATACCACCCTGCCAGGAAAATCAACCCTACGATAATGATGCCCGACATGCCGCCGCCGCCGGCGCGACCGCCGATCGGGATGCGAAACTGCCCCGGCCCACCGCCAAACCCGCCGCTCTGGCCGCGCTCGTCCTCGACATTGTCACTCTGACGACGGCCCTTCCAGAGCATGGCAACCCCCATGACGCAATTTCTTCCGGCCGATCGGGCCGTGTCCCGGTTCGATCGGACACGACCACAATTATCTCAACGGTTACGCCAAGTCACAGTATTTTTCGTGCGAACAAGCAATGCTTGCTGACGCTTGTTTGCTCTGGCCGAAACATCGCAGGGTCTGTGGCGTTCGCCCTGCTCGTGGGAAGCGAGTCGCGCCACGTGCTTTTCAGCGGGCGGCGATTATTGCCTTGCGAAAGGCTTCGAGCGTCTCGGCGCTGACATGATGCTCGATGCCTTCGGCGTCGATGCGCGCCGTCTCGGCACTGACGCCGAGCGAGCGCAGGAAGGCCTCGACCGTCTGGTGGCGAATGCGGCTCTCTTCCGCAACCTTGCGGCCGGCCTCGGTCAGGAACACGCCGCGATAAGGCTTCCGGGAGACCAGCCCGTCGGCGCACAGCCGCGTCAGCATTTTCGCCACCGTCGGCTGAGCGACGCCGAGCCGTGCCGCGATATCGACCTGGCGCGCCTCGTTGCCATCCTCGATCAGGTCGGCGATGAGCTCGACATAATCCTCGACCAGCGCGCTGCGGCGCGCTTCACGCGTCTGCCTGAAGCCTTCCGAGTGGATTTCTGCATCAGGCAGCGGCTTTTCGCGAGGAACCGGTCTTTTCTTCAGCGCCAATACGCGCTCCTCCCGGCAGTTTGAATCGACATTGCAGTCATAACACGGAACCCTATTTGTTCTGGCCGTTTATTTCCATTCGGTGGCCGGCGCAACCGGCGGTCACTGCGGTCCGGCCGCACGGCCAAGCGGCTACACGAAAAAGCTCCGACAATGAAATATAGCATATTGCATAATGTTCAGCCGTGGCATAGATAAGGAGAGAACATCGATCGTTCCAGTGGAAAGCCATTTCATGTCGGAAGCCGAAGCCACCTCAGCCCCCCGGTCCATGTGGCGATTTGCCCGCCCGGAGGACGACGAGCAGCTCAGCCTGCGCGAAGTCAACGCAACGATCGCGGTGCCGCACTCGGGGATCTGGCTTCGCCGGCTGTTCGCCTTCATGGGGCCGGGCTACATGGTTTCGGTCGGCTATATGGATCCGGGCAATTGGGCGACCGACCTCGCCGGCGGAGCCCAATTCGGCTACACGCTGCTTTTCATCATCATGTTGTCGAACCTGATGGCGATCCTGCTGCAGGCGCTCGCCGCCCGGCTCGGCATCGCCACCGGCCGCGACCTTGCGCAGGCGTGCCGCGCCTATTATCCGCGACCGGTCAATTTCATGCTGTGGGTCGCTTGCGAACTGGCCATCATCGCCTGCGACCTGGCCGAGGTCATTGGCACGGCAATCGCCTTGCAACTGCTGTTCGGGATTCCGCTGATCGGCGGCGCCATTATCACCGCGCTCGATGCCTTCCTGCTGCTGCTGCTGATGAACAAGGGCTTCCGTTTCCTCGAGGCCTTCATCATAGCACTTTTGATTGTCATCTTCGGCTGCTTCGCCATTCAGATCTTTGCCGCCGCGCCGCCGGTCGGCTCCATCCTGCACGCCATGTTCGTACCGTCGTCCGAGATCGTCACCAATCCGGCGATGCTTTACATTGCCATCGGCATCATCGGCGCCACGGTGATGCCGCACAATCTCTATCTGCACTCCTCGATCGTGCAGACCCGCGCCTACGAGCGCACCGATCGCGGCAAGCGCGACGCCATCAAATGGGCGACGACCGACTCGACCATCGCGCTGATACTGGCGCTGTTCGTCAATGCTTCCATCCTGATCGTGTCGGCGGTGGCGTTCCACGGCACCGGTCATCACGACGTTGCCGAGATCGGCCAGGCCTTCGAGCTTCTGTCGCCGCTGCTTGGCCTCGGCATCGCTTCCATCCTGTTTGCGGTGGCGCTGCTTGCCTCCGGCCTGAACTCGACGGTCACCGCGACGCTGGCCGGCCAGATCGTGATGGAAGGCTTCTTGCGGCTGCGCATCCCGCAATGGGCGCGCCGCCTGCTGACGCGCGGCATCGCCATCATCCCGGTGGTGGTCGTCACCGCGCTCTATGGCGAGAAGGGCACCGGCCAGTTGCTGGTCTTCAGCCAGGTGATCCTGTCGATGCAGCTTCCCTTCGCGGTCGTCCCGCTGGTGCAGTTCGTCTCGGACAAGCGCAAAATGGGCAATTTCGCCATTTCCCGCGCCGTCGCCGTGCTGGCCTGGGTGGTTGCCGCCCTCATCCTGGTGCTCAACTTCAAGCTGCTCTACGATACGGTCGTCGGTTTAGGCTGAGCGTCTGCTCCAAACTGACCCAACAACGTCGGCAATCATCCGTCCTTCCAGCCCTGGAAATTTGCCGGCCGCTGTCGGACAAATGTCTGTCTGCCCGTCCTTGGCTCGAAGTCCGGCCATCACGGCACGGATCAGGGAAAGGGAGCTCCAATGAGGAAGATCATCGCCGCAACATTCGTCAGCCTCGACGGCGTCATGCAGGCGCCCGGCGGCCCGCAAGAGGACCCTGTCGGCGGCTTCAAATTCGGCGGCTGGACGTTCCACTACTGGGACGATGTGATGGGCGCCGCCATGGGCGAGACGTTTTCAAAACCGTTCGCGCTGCTTCTCGGCCGCAAGACCTACGACATCTTCGCCGCCCATTGGCCCTACCAGAAGAATGACCCGATCGCCGACAGCTTCAACGCCGTCACCAAATATGTGGCGACGCACAGGCCAGATACGCTGTCCTGGCAAAACAGCCAGCCGCTCGGCAGCGATGTCGTGGCGACGTTGCGCCGGATGAAGCAGGAGGACGGCCCCGACCTGCTCATTCAGGGATCGAGCGAGCTGATCCAGACCTTGCTCGCCAATGACCTGATCGACGAGATCAGCCTGCTGATTTTCCCGCTGGTGCTGGGCAAGGGCAAAAAACTGTTCGGCAGCGGCGCGATGCCTGCCGCCTTCAAGCTAACCCGTTCGCAGGCATCGACCACCGGCGTCCTCATGGCGAGCTATGAGCGCTCCGGCGAGATCAAGACCGGGTCCTTTGCCCCGGAACAGCCTTCCGAAGCCGAGATCGAGCGGCGCAAGAACTGGAAGTAGATGCCGCAGGGCGATCAAGGACGGCTGAACACTGGCCGTCCTTTTTGCTGTTTTAAGCCGCCTCTCGTCGCCGTGCCAATCCATCGCGGAGGTGGCCCGCGAATGCCAGTACGGCAGGCGCAACGCTGTGCTTCGGCAAATGCAGATTGATTGCAAAATTCGGCAATGACGGCAAATCCGGATCGTTGGCCAAAATATCGAGGTCCGCAGGTACGGTCGACGCCAACCAGGTGGTGACGGCCAAGTCCGAACGCACTGTCGCCGTCGTCGCGTCGATGCTGCCGTTTTCGAATACGGTGCGCCATGCCAGCCCGTGCTCGTTAAGCGCCTCCAGTACAACCGGACGGAACGCGCAGGTCTCGGCGACCATCGAAACCGGCAAGGGGCGTTTGCTGCGGGCGCCGCCGCCTTTGGCGCCGACCCAGACCAGCCGGTCGACAACAAGGCATTCGCCGGCCGACCGACCGACCGGCTCCTCGATCACCGCGAGCTCTATCGTGCCGGCCGCCAAGGCCGCAGCCAGCTCCGGCGACGAGGCGCAGACAAGCGAGATCTCGACCTGCGGATACGCCTCGGCATAGGCCTTGAGCACCGGTGCAAGCAAGGTGCCGACAAGGTCGTACGGCACGCCAAGCCGCACCTGACCGGCAACTGCATCGCCCGCCATCTCCGCCAGGATCTCGTCATTGAGCGAAAGCAGGCGCTTGCCCTTGCCGAACAGCCGCTCGCCGGAGCGGGTCAGCCGCAATCCGCTCCGATCGCGCTCGAACAGCCTGCAGCCGAGAACCTCTTCCAAACGCTTGACCTGCTGGCTGACGGCACCTTGCGTCAAATGCAGCGCGTTGGCGGCCGCCGTCATGCTGGCCCTGTCGGCAACGGTGACAAAGGTTCGGATCAGGGCGGTGTCGAGGTTGCGGAGCATCAAGCCATTATATTTGCTAATGCATGTCATAGCAAACATTGCATTTACTGATGAGCCAAACCGCCTACCGTGCAGGCTTCAAAGGAAGCAGCATGTTTGAAACCGTCCTTCCCCTCGTCCTGTTCGCGCTAGTCTCCACCTCAACGCCCGGCATGGCCACGACCTTGTCGACGGCGTCCGGCGCGCAGTTCGGGTTTCGCCGCTCTATCCCGCTGATGGCCGGAAGTGCGGCCGGCCTGGCCACAGTGGCTGCGGCAGGTGCTGCCGGGCTCGCTGGTCTGCTGGCCGCCGCTCCTTCGCTGCAACTGGCAATGAAAATGGCCGGTACCCTCTATCTGGTATGGCTTGCCCTCAAGATCGGCCGCAGCGGTCCGCCCAATCTGGACGTGGCCATGGCAAAGCCGAACAGCTTTTTGGGCGGCGCCGGCCTGCAATGGCTGAACCCAAAGGGCTGGGCCATGGGGCTGGGAGCGGCGGCATCTTTTGCCGCGCTCGCCAAAGGGCCGCTGCAGCTCGCCTTGCTGCTCGGCGCCGTCTTCGGCCTTGCAGCGGCTCTATCCTTGGCAGCATGGTGCGTGGCGGGCACGCTGCTCGCCCGGTTGCTGCGAACCGAGCGGCAGTGGCGCATGCTCAACGCCGTGCTTGGCCTGCTGCTGGCCGCCTCGATCATTCCGATGTGGCGGACAGCGTAAGGTTAGTCTTTAGCTATGTCAGGCAGCGTAACGCGCCGCCGGCTTGCCGGCCAGAAGACTGCCGAAAAAGCCTTGCCGAACGCCAAGAAAGGCATCCACCCCGGCAACGTCGGCAAGACCCGGTGCCGTGAACGCTTCACCTTTTGCCAGGCCAACCAGCGCTGCATCGACCAGATCGTCGGCCGTCATCACGATCTCTTGCGGCACATTGGCAATATCGCTTCCCGCAACTTCCCAGAATTCTGTCCGCGTGGCCCCCGGCAAGACCACCTGCACGGCGACCTTCGTGCCCGCGACTTCCCGCTGCAAGGCCTCGGTGAAGTTGACGACGTAGGCTTTGGTGCCGCTGTAGATGCCGCCGAACGAGGTATCGAAGGCAAGCACCGAGGCGATGTTGACGATGGCGCCGCGGTTGCGCGACAGCAGCCCCGGCAGCACCGCGCGCGTCAGCCGAGTCAGCGCCACGACATTGACCTTGATCATGCGCTCGGCGACATCGGCTTCAGCCGTTGCCACCACCTGCGCGCCGCCAAGGCCGGCATTGTTGACCAGCAGCGTCACGCTGTCGTCGGTTGATATCGCCTGCTCGACCCGTCGCAGATCGCCGTCGTCGGCCAAGTCGGCGCCGATGACGCTGACCTTTTTGCCATACGCGTAGCGGAGCCTCTCCGCCAATTCCTCCAACCGATCGGCGCGCCGCGCCACCAGCACCAGATCATAACCCTGGCCGGCGAGCCGGTCGGCATAGATCGCACCGATGCCGGACGAGGCGCCGGTGACGACCGCAGTACCTTTGTCCTGATTGCTCATTGTCTTGTTCCTTCTGGTTCGATTCCAAATGCCGGTGCCGCAGGGCAACACCCCTGCTTCGACTGGCACACGAATTAGTGGCATATGCCACCATTGGAACGTAGGCATATGCCACCATCTTGTCAATCCGGGGAGCAAGGACTATTTCTGGTTGGCATCGAGGGCCCTTCCGGTCCCTCATCGGAAATCCGCCAATGTCCCAAACCACCCTGCCCGGCCTGGCGCTTTGCAACAACGCCATGCTGCGCCGCGCGACGCGGAAACTGGGCCAGTTTTATGACGATGTGCTGGCCCCATCGGGTCTGAAGGCCACGCAGCAGGGCCTGCTCTACCAGATCCACATCGGCGACGAACCGACGATGGGTGCCATTGCCGCGGCCCTCGTCATGGACCTGTCGGCCCTCGGTCATACGCTGAAGCCGCTGATCAGGGACGGTTATATCGAGACCTTCGCCGACCCTGCCGACCGCCGCATCAGGCGCGTCAGGCTGACATCGCAGGGCCGGATCAAGCTCGAAGAAGCTCTGAAGCTGTGGCAAGTCGCTCAGCAGCGCTTCGAGGAGATGTTTGGAAAAAAACAGGCCGCAAGCCTGCGAGCGGCGCTGGACGAAATCGCCGCACTTGATTTCGACGTACCGCCGGCCGCGAGTTGAATTATCGGCAGCCGGCAGACAAGCTCCGCTAACAGCCCTATTCGGCCGGCATCGCCACCGGTCGCGCCGCCAGGTGGCCCGCCAGCACTACGCCCAGACCGATGATCGGGAATACCGCCGCGACCACGCCGAGGTCGGCCGGTGCGCCATAGCGCAGCACAGCGGCGCCGACCACGGCACCCAGTGCAACGCCGAGATAGAGTGCCGAAGCGTTCAGCGACAGCACGATGGGCGCGGCATCGGGCGCCAGCTTGATGATACGGCTGGCCTGCGCCGGCGGGAATGCCCAGCCGACGATGCCCCACGGCACCATCATGGCCATCAATGCCGGCCCGGCGATCTCGCGCGGCAGGAACATCGGGATCAGCGAAAACGTGACCAGCATGGCGGCACTCAGCGCCAGCGACCAGCAGACGGTGCGCGTCGCGCCGAAACGGTCGGCGGCCTGACCGCCGCCGATATTGCCGATGACCGCGCCAACGCCGAAAGCGAGCAGCATTCCGGGAAGCGCGATCGGGTTCAGTCCGCCGCCTTCGATCGCGAGCGGCGCGACAAAGGCAAAGACGGTGAAGGCGCCGATCAGAGCCAGGATGGTCGTCACCAGGATAGGCATGACGCCGGGGCGAAGTGCCGCTGCCAGCCGCATGCGGAGCGGCAGCCTTGTGCCGACGATGCCGCGCGGCAGCCGGTACCACAGGATCGCGCCGGCGAGCGCACCAAGGCCGGCAATGGCAAAGAAGGTGCCGCGCCAGCCGGCAACCGTCGCAACGAGCGCGCCGAGCGGTGCGCCGACCGCGACCGCAACCGTAGTGCCGCCGACGACCACGGCAATGGCGCGGGCGCGGTGATGATCGTCGACAAGCGCAACGGCCGTTCCCTGTGCGGTCGCTGCGAACAGGCCTGACGACAGCGCCATGACGATGCGCGCGATCAACAGCAATTCGAAGGAGGAGCTCAGCGCCGCGGCGACGTTGCCCAACGCGAAGAACACCAGCGTCCACAGGATGACGCGGCGACGGTCCCATTCGCCGGTCAGCGTTGCCAGGATCGGCGTGCCGATCGCATAGGCGAGCGCAAACGCGGTGATCAGCGTGCCGGCGAGCGGAACGGAGATGGCGGCATCCTTTGCAATATCGGGCAAAAGGCTGGAGATGACGAAACCTTCGGTCGAAATCGTGAACGATCCGAGCGCAAGCCAGATGAGGCGCTTATCCATGGCAATTTCCTTAGTTCAAAGGTTATTGAACAATTGGACATAACAGGGCATGATGTCAATAAAGCCGCTGCAAAATAGCCGAACCATCCTGACAGCCCGGTGTCAGGACGGGGCGACGGGACGAAACTATGTGTCCATTGGCCACGAGAGGAGATGCGTTGAAATCGGCTCCAAATGTGCTTAATTCCTGGGCATGACCTTGCCCCATCCCACCGCCGACCAGATCAGCCTGGCGAACGTGCTTGCTGTGCTCGGCGACCCGACGCGGTTGGCCATCGTGCGCTATCTCGCCAGCAAAGAGGGCGTGCCGCTGAATTGCAGCCGGTTCCTCGACTTCGCCTCGAAGACCAATCTGAGTTACCATTTGGCCAAGCTGCGTGAGGCCGGCGTCACCCGCACCGAGGCGGTTGGCACCAGCCGATTGATCACGCTGCGCCGTGACGATCTCGACCGCCGCTTTCCGGGCTTGCTCGACAGCGTTATTGCCGCGGCCGGCGACGACGCATCGTTACCGGCGGTCGGCGGCCACGAGATCGAAGTCCGCGCCTGACCGGCGCGAAGCTGGGTTCCGCTCTCGCCCGCGTCGCGAGACGAGCAAAGTAGCTTCACCTGCCCTCCAGCCATTCCAATTAACGGGGCCTGCCATGCGCATTGCCGTCCTCGCCGACATCCACGGCAATGTCCTGGCGCTCGACGCCGTGCTCGACGATCTGCGGCAGCGCGGCGGCGCCGACCTCATCGTCAATCTCGGCGATTGCGTTTCCGGCCCGCTGTGGCCGCGCGAGACCATGAAGCGGCTCGAGGCGCTCGACCTGCCGACGGTACGCGGCAATCACGACCGCCGCGTTGCCCGCGACACTGCCGACGAGACCATGTGGCCGTCCGACCGCTACGCGCAGGAACGGATGACGGCAGCCCAGCGCGAGGCGCTGTTCGCGCTGCCCGTCACGCTGGAGGTGGCGCCCGGCGTGATCGCCTTCCATGCCCGGCCCGACCACGACGAAAAATACCTGACTGACGCGATCGTCGAGGGCCGGCTGGTGCGCGCGCCGCTGGCCGCCATCGAGCGGCGCCTCGGCGCGGTCGATCCCGCCTGCCGCATCATGCTTTGCGGCCACAGCCACCGGAGCGAGCTGATCCGCATTCCCGGCGGTCCGGTCATTTTCAATCCGGGCAGCATCGGTTGCCCAGCCTATGACGATTCGACCCCGCCGGCGCATGTCTCCGAGCAAGGCTCGCCGCACGCCCGCTATGGCATCGTCGACTTGCACCGCGATCGTTTCGAATCCATCGCCGTCGACTATGACCATGAGGCGGCGGCGTGTCAGGCCGAGCAGGCGGGACGGCCCGAATGGGCTCACGCGCTGCGCACCGGATTTATGTCCGGCTGAACGCGGAACGCGTTCATGCCGCCGGGCTGAGCTTGCTCATCCCAGGCTGAGCTTGCTCATGCCAGGCTGAGCTTGGTCATGCCGGGCTGAACGGATGACCGCCTTCGAGCGGCAGAAGCCGCAATCTTCAGTTGTCGGACGCGGATCGCTTCGATCGCCTGGCAGGACGTCTGGCGCCGGCCGCCGAAGCCTTGGCCGCCGAAGCCTTGGGCGTCGAAGTCTTGGGCGTCGAACTCTTGGGCGGTGAAGCCTTTGGCCGTGACGTACTGGGCGTTAGATGCCTTGGGTTGAAAGTCTGTGCTGGAGCCGATTCGGAACCGGCCCGAATGTCGGCGTCGCGCACCTGCTGGCCAAAGTTCAGGCCGGTCAGCTGTTCGATCTCGGCCACCGTCGAAAGAAATTCCGATACCCTGGCAATTTCAAGCGGGTCGTCGAATGCTTCGGCACGCTCGCCGAACGCTTCGGGCATCACTTCCAAAACCGGCTTCTGGTCCGCCAGCAGCGCGATGGCGCGCAGGCCAGCTTGATCGGACCACAGCGCGATCTTCCAGAACTTCAGCGGAACATGGCTGTCGAAGCGGTAGGGAGGATCGTCCTCGCGGAACACTGGCCCGGCAAACACCGTGACCCGGCCTCGCGTCGTATAGGCGTTGCGCAGCACATAGGTTTCCACCGCGCGCCATCTCAGCTTCCCCTTGGAGCCGGGATGGTCAAGCGAGCTTCCCTGATTGAAGAAGCCGACTTGCGGCGCAGCATTGGTATAAAAGAACGTATCGCGTTCTGCCGCGACCGCCTCCTGATCGACGCCCCATGCGGGGTCGCCGCGAAGCGTAATATGGCCCTTCTGGAACATTCGAGCTATTCGTTCCTTGGATTTTGCGACGGGAAATCCGGGCACATTCTGGCTCGAATAGAATTCCTGGGTCATCTGCTCGCCAAGGTCGATGCGGCGATCGGGCCGGAAAGCATCGCTGGCTTCCGACCCAGAAATCGACTCCACCCCCAATTCGACAAGCGACGGGTTGTCGATGACCGTCTTGTCCTCACGATTGACCGCCTTGGTGCGGGATCCATCGATATTGCAGGCGGTGACGAAGGCAAGCCTGCGATCGGCGTTCATCAAGATCGAAAAATGATGGTAGCGCAATTCGTGTGGGTCCTCGCCGGGTTTGGCAAGAAGGTTCTTGGCCAACCGGAAGGGTGAATTGGCAACCGTCGGCATTGGCAGGACAAAGCCCGGTATGAAGCCGGGCTCATACCCTCCACGATCGTCGAAATCCTCTGTTTTCCAACCCGCGGCCTCGGCGATGGCCATGACCTTGGCGGGTTCGCTTGCTGGACCTTTGCCGTCGTTTCGTCTTGCATCGCCTCCGTCGCGGTCGATCAACGGCGCCCGGACATTTATCTCGACGGGAAAAGTCCACGTGACCGAGCCATCGGCATTATGTCTCGTCGCCGGCGGGCCGCGATCTGGTTCAGGCCGCTGCACCGGCTTGTCCGGCACGTCTCCGCGAATGTCGGCGTTCAGCCGAACTGTCTCATCCATCATGCGCGGCGTGCCGGACCAAATCGCCAGAGCTTCCGAAACCGCCGATGCCGATGAGCCCGGCAGCCTGGACTTTCTAGCGCCCAGATCGTCAACGATGGCGCTGATCCGTATGCCTTCGTTGATCTCGCGCGCAAGCGCATAGCCAGCTATGCCCGTCACCTCGTGGAACGGGCCGGCCCAATGGTGCAGGGCAATGGGCTCCCATTCGTTGTTGAAGACCGGTGAACCGGACGAACCCTGTCCGGTATCGGCAACATAGTGCAGCACTTGAACCGTTTCGTCGCGGGCCACCAGCCGGTTTTCACGCAGCACCAGTTCCTTGAAGCGGCCATCGGGATGCTGGACGATGTTGGCGATTTCGCCGAGCATATGCTTGTCGCGCGCGTCCGACAGCGAGATAAAACCAAACTCCCCCAGTTCCTTTGGGCCGGAACGCCGCTCGCCGACCCCGATCAGCGTATAGTCCAGGCCTTCTATGCTATCGGTCACGAAACAGGATTCAGGATCGAACAGGAACGTCGTCGGCGTGCGCACGGCATTTGCACCGTCCTGCTCATAATCGAACTGGACCTGGAAGCGCCGGGAATCCGCCGGCGACGAAATCACATGGTTGTTTGTGAGGAACAGCCTTGGCCCGACCAGAAAACCCGATCCTTGCGGATTGCCGTTTAGAAAGGCAACGCGGCCGACCGCATCGGCGGCACGGCGCCCACGCTCCAGAAATGCGACCCCGATGAAATCGAGCGTTGGGCCGAGAATTGCCTCCGGTCCTGGCTGTTTGGCGGCCACCTTTCTTTCCCCGGCAGATCTCATGTCGATTGCTGCCGATATCATCTCCGCCTCGGTGCGGCTGAGCGACGCCTTTACCTGCAACCTGTCGAGGCGCCTGGAGAGGGTCTGTTCGGCGGCCAGCGGATTGCCGTTGGCGATGTGACCAAGTGAAGCCTCAATTTCGGCGCGCGTTTTCTTGATACGCTGGCGAACTATGTTTTCCACTTGCGCGAATATTTCAAGGTCGACCATATTGCCCTCCTCAACCTTACTTGAGAGAGTGCATATTTACATGAAACGTGCAATATTTTGCCGGCTGTTAGTTCACGGAAGTGGCCTGGTCCGATTCATCGCGCGGCCCCTTTTCGGGCTTACACAGCGCCGTCTCGTCGCCTATAAAAACCGGCTGGCGTGCGATGGCGCTTTCGTGCCTGGCCGCGCCTTCGGCAATTGAACCTACCGCCCATGGCAGATGATTAGGCGCACAGTAACACTCCCGACGACGCTGCTTGCGATGGTTGCCGCTCCGCTGATGCTGGCGGAGCTGCCGGCCAACGGCCAGGAGCCGGAGCTCATCATCTCGATTGTGACGGGTCTCGCTCCCGATGACCTCCTGAACGTGCGCGCCACGGCATCGGCCATGGGCAAGATCGAGGCACGGCTGCCGAGTGGTTCGAGCGTGAAAAATCTCGGCTGCGGCGAGGTCAGCGGCTACAAGTGGTGCAAGGTCGAAGACATTGACGACCCGAAGCTGAGCGGATGGGCACCCGCACGCTACCTCGACCCTATCAATCCCCGGCAACTGACACCCCAGGCAGCGGCCGATACGGAGAGCCCTGCCTCTCAACCGCTGCCCGATCTGACAACGCGCCTTGGCGCAACTGCTCCCGAAACGTCGCTGAACACCGCTGACGCAATCGGCAGGGTGGCTATCGAGGACGCTTACCGCCTGGCCCTGGCCGCTGGCAATCCCTCGACTGGACAGGTTGATGGATCGGCGCCCGCGGCAGTAGATCCCGTCCAGAATTTCGGCGCGACCAACGCGGCGCCTCCGGCCGACGCACAGACCGTTGCACGGCTGCAGCCGCCGGGGACACCATTCCCGGGTGCCGGCAACGTCATTCCTTGCGCGCGCTATCTCGGCCAGCCGATGACCAGCTGCAAGGCAGGCGTCGCGCGCACCGGCGACAAAACCGACGTGACCGTGACCTGGCCCGATGGCGGCACGCGCATCATCAGCTTCCAGGCCGGCAAGCCGGCCGGTTCGAATGGGCCGGGCGAATTCCGCTTCACGCGCGAAGGCAGCCTCAACATGATCCGCGTCGGCGTTGCCGAGCGCTTCGAGATTACGGATCAGTTCGCGCTGGGGGATAGTGGTAAGGGGAATAAGGCAGTAGGGCAGTAGGGCAATATGTTTAAAGGATGTTTAAAGGCCGCTCGAACCTCTGCCCTACTGCCTCATTTTCGGGGTTACATCCGGCAAAACTCTTCCCTATAAGGCCCTCCTAGCCTGATACCAGAATCGCGAGCACAACCGGCCGGGTCTTCCCGTCCGGTTTTTCGTGCAAGCCGCCTGCCGAACGGACCTTCGATATGCCAAGACGCACCGACATCAAGTCGATCCTGATCATCGGGGCCGGCCCCATCGTCATCGGCCAGGCCTGCGAGTTCGACTATTCCGGCACCCAGGCCTGCAAGGCGCTGAAGGAAGAGGGTTTTCGCGTCATCCTGGTCAATTCCAACCCGGCCACCAT
Source organism: Mesorhizobium sp. M1334 (assembly GCF_040317995.1). Taxonomy (NCBI): domain Bacteria; kingdom Pseudomonadati; phylum Pseudomonadota; class Alphaproteobacteria; order Hyphomicrobiales; family Phyllobacteriaceae; genus Mesorhizobium; species Mesorhizobium sp. M1334. The sequence goes on along the minus strand of NZ_JAMYLM010000006.1, from coordinate 189,399 downwards.
CATGACCGACCCGGAGCTGGCCGATGCCACCTATATCGAGCCGATCACGCCGGAAGTGGTTGCCAAGATCATTGCCAAGGAGCGGCCCGACGCGCTGCTGCCGACCATGGGCGGCCAGACCGCCCTCAACACCGCTTTGTCGCTGCGCCGCATGGGCGTGCTCGACCGTTACAATGTCGAGATGATCGGCGCGGACGCCACGGCAATCGACAAGGCCGAGGACCGTGCACTGTTTCGCGAGGCGATGAGCAAGATCGGCCTGGAAACGCCGAAGTCGATGCTGGCCAACGCCACCGACGTCAAGAATGCCGACCGCAAGACGCACGAGGCCGAACGCGCCGCGCTGAAAGCCGAGAAGCCCGAGAACCTCGACGCCGCGCTCGATGCGTTGGAAACCCGCTGGAACCTAGGCGAGGGCGACCGCAAGCAGCGCTACATCAGCCATGCCATGGCGATTGCAGCACAAGCGCTCGACCATGTCGGCCTGCCCGCCATCATCCGCCCGTCCTTCACCATGGGCGGCACCGGCGGCGGCATTGCCTACAACCGGGCTGAATTCTTCGAGATCGTCCAGTCCGGTCTCGATGCCTCGCCGACCACCGAAGTGCTGATCGAGGAGAGCGTGCTCGGCTGGAAGGAATATGAGATGGAGGTCGTCCGCGACAGGGCGGACAATTGCATCATCGTCTGCTCGATCGAGAACATCGACCCGATGGGTGTGCACACCGGCGATTCGATCACCGTCGCCCCTGCCCTGACCTTGACCGACAAAGAATACCAGATGATGCGCAACGCCTCGATCGCGGTGCTGCGCGAAATCGGCGTCGAGACCGGCGGTTCCAATGTGCAGTTCGCCGTCAACCCGGCCGATGGCCGTCTGGTGGTCATTGAGATGAACCCGCGCGTCTCGCGTTCGTCTGCGCTGGCCTCCAAGGCGACCGGTTTTCCGATCGCCAAGATCGCCGCCAAGCTCGCCGTCGGCTACACGCTGGACGAGCTCGAGAACGACATCACCGGCGGGGCGACGCCGGCGTCGTTCGAGCCGAGCATCGATTATGTCGTCACCAAGATCCCGCGCTTTGCTTTCGAGAAATTCCCCGGCGCCGAGCCGGTGCTGACCACCTCGATGAAGTCGGTTGGCGAGGTCATGGCCATCGGCCGCAGCTTCCAGGAATCGCTGCAGAAGGCGCTGCGCGGGCTGGAAACCGGACTGACGGGTCTGGACGAGATCGAGATTCCGGGCATCGGCCACGGCAGCGCGCCCGCCAGCCATGTCGACGACCGCAACGCCATTCGCGCCGCCTTGGGCACGCCGACACCGGACCGGCTGCGCATGGTGGCGCAGGCAATCCGCATGGGCACCTCGCTGGAAGACGTGCACGCAATGTGCAAGATCGACCCGTGGTTCCTCGAACAGATCGCCGGCATCCTCGCCATGGAGGACCGCATCCGCGAGCACGGCATTCCTGATGACGCCGCCAATCTGCGCATGCTGAAGGCGATGGGTTTCTCCGATGCCCGCCTCGCCTCCCTGGTCAGGAAAGACGTCGAAGAAATCCAGAAGATTCGCGACAAGCTCGACGTTCATCCGGTCTACAAGCGGATCGACACCTGTGCCGCCGAGTTCGCCTCGCCCACCGCCTACATGTATTCGACCTATGAGGTGCCGTTCGCCGGCGTGCTCGCCAACGAGGCGCAGGTCTCGTCGCGCAAAAAGGTCGTCATTCTCGGCGGCGGCCCCAACCGCATCGGCCAGGGCATCGAGTTCGACTATTGCTGCTGCCATGCGGCGTTTGCGCTGCGCGACGCCGGCTTCGAGGCGATCATGATCAACTGCAACCCGGAGACCGTCTCGACCGACTACGACACCTCCGACCGGCTCTATTTCGAGCCGCTGACGCCGGAGGATGTGCTGGAGATCCTGCGCACCGAACAGGCCTCGGGCGAGCTGGTCGGCGTCATCGTCCAGTTCGGCGGCCAGACGCCGCTGAAGCTCGCCGATGCGCTGGAGAAGGCCGGCATCCCGATCCTCGGCACTTCGCCCGACATGATCGATCTGGCCGAGGACCGCGACCGCTTCCAGAAGCTCTTGCACAAGCTCGGCCTCAGCCAGCCGAAGAACGGCATCGCCTATTCGGTCGAGCAGGCCCGCCTCGTCGCCGGCGAGCTCGGCTTCCCGCTGGTGGTGCGCCCGTCCTATGTGCTGGGTGGCCGCGCCATGCAGATCATCCACGATGAGAGCATGCTGCAATCCTACCTGCTCGACACCGTGCCCGGCCTGGTGCCGGAGGACATCAAGCAGAAATACCCCAACGACAAGACCGGCCAGATCAACACGCTGCTCGGCAAGAACCCGCTTCTGTTCGATACCTATCTGTCGGGCGCCATCGAGGTCGACGTCGACTGCCTCTGCGACGGCAAGTCGACCTACGTCTCCGGCATATTGGAGCACATCGAGGAGGCCGGCATCCATTCCGGCGACAGTGCCTGCTCGCTGCCGGTGCACTCGCTGCCCTCGGAGCTTGTCGACGAGCTGGAGCGCCAAACGGCAGCACTTGCCCGCGCGCTCAATGTCGGCGGCCTGATGAACGTGCAGTACGCGATCAAGGACGGCACCGTCTATGTGCTCGAGGTCAACCCGCGCGCGTCGCGCACCGTGCCCTTCGTAGCCAAGACCATCGGGCGGCCTATCGCAAAGATTGCTGCCCGCATCATGGCCGGCGAAAGCCTGGAAGACGCCTTCGCCCATTACGGCGCCATGCCCGACCCCAGGAATCCCGGTCACATCGCCGTCAAGGAAGCCGTCTTCCCCTTCGCCCGCTTCCCCGGCGTCGACATATTGCTCGGTCCGGAAATGCGCTCAACCGGCGAGGTCATGGGCCTCGACCGCGATTTTGCCCTGGCCTTCGCCAAGAGCCAGCTGGGCGCGGGTGTCGACCTCCCCCGCGCGGGCACGCTGTTCGTCTCGGTGCGCGACGAGGACAAGAAGGGCATCTTGCCGGCGGTAAAGCGCCTCGCCGGCCAGGGCTTTAAAGTGCTGGCCACGTCAGGCACCGCCCGCTTCCTCGCCGAGAACGGCGTCGCCGCGGAGAAGATAAACAAGGTGCTGGAAGGCCGCCCGCATATCGAGGACGCCATCCGCAACCGCCAGGTGCAGATCGTCTTCAACACCACGGACGGCCAGAAGGCGGTATCGGACTCGAAGTCGCTGCGCAGAGCGACGCTGATGCAGAAAGTGCCGTATTACACGACGCTGTCGGGTGCGGCCGCGGTGGCGGAAGCAATTGCGGCGCTGCGGGCGGGGAGTTTGGAAGTGCGGCCGCTGCAGGAGTATTTTGCGTAGGCGAATCAATTTCGGTGGGAGGTCTGCTTTGAAAAGGAAGACAGTCGATACTCTTATTATCGATTTGGATAATACCATCTATGACTGGTTCGCCATCTGGCACGCGTCGTTTAATCCTATATACGAAGAGATAATTAAGGTAAGCGGCAAGAGCGTCGATGAAGTTCAAAAGTCAATTAGAGAGATACATCAGAAAAGACGAACTTCAGAATATACGTTCCTTATAGAAGAAGTCTCTGTCTTAGAGAATAAAAGAGAAGACGGTGACATTCGAGAGATTTTTGAAAATTCAACGCGCGCCTCCCATCAAGCCAGAGATAAGAAGCTGGCATTGTATCCAGGTGTATTTAGGAGCCTTTGGGAAATAAAAAATAGTGGAACAAAGATAATCGCATATACTGAATCTATGGCTTTCTATTCGGCTTACAGACTTAAGAGGGTTGGATTGGACGGTGTAATCGATGTGCTGTTTAGCCCTGAAGATCACGATATTCCCGCGGGAGTTTCAATCGAGAAACTTCGTAGCCTGCCAGACGATTTCTATGAATTGCAGGTAACTGAGGCGAGACACACGCCCATCGGTGAGTTGAAGCCAAACCCACGTGTTTTGCTCGATATCATTCGATCCGTTGGCTCACGGCCAGAAAGATGCGCTTACGTCGGCGACAGTATCTACAAAGACGTTGCGATGGCTAGAGACGCGATAATATTTGATATCCATGCAAAATACGGAGAAAGCCAGAGACTGCCTGAATACGATCTTTTGAGGAAAGTCTCGCACTGGACTCAGGAAGATGTCGAGAGAGAGCGCTCGATTGCGCAACAGGGTGCAGATTTCAAACCAACCGCAGTTTTGAATGAAAGTTTCTCTGAGGTTTTTTCGTATTGTGATTTCGTGCCCTTTGAAGTCTCTGAACCAACGGCCGAGGTATCTGACAATGACAAACTTAGCTTGGCGTTAGATGCGTGGAAAAAGACTGTAGACGTCCAGCAGCATTTTAATGACCTCGAAATGAGGGTTCGAAATTTTGCTATTACGGTTGTGGGCGCGCTTATCGCCTCAATGAGTTTTACTTATCAACTTGGCCTAACTAGCCAGATATGGGGAATCGATTTTCCTGCCGGGACAGTGCTGGTGGCTGCAGCTATTTGCGCCTGGGCCGGATTCTATTTCATGGATCGATATTGGTATCATGTACTTTTGAAAGGAGCCGTAGATCACGCCGCTCTAATAGAGCGACTTTATGGAGATCAAATGCCTTACATAAAGCTTGGTTCAACGGTCTCAGAGGTCAGCCAGAAGGTTACATTGTTTGGATTTAAGGTTAACTCGACAAAGCGCCTTCAGATATTCTACTATGGTGGGTTTATTATTTTGATCTTTATCCTGATCGCACTACTATTTGCGAAAGCTGACAAGAAAGATCTACAGACCCAACGGATCGAAATACAGAACCCATTGGCAATTGAGATTTTGCCCCCCACCAAAAATGGACCCTAGGGTGCCCAGCGCGACGGCGACCACCACGGTCAGAAGATTATCAGAAATCTCCGATCCGTTCGAAAAGAGCCCCCACGTCATCTGGCAGGCGGATGGCGACCAGGTCCTCGCTGATGCGCCACCTGCCTGATCGATCGCAAATCCGCTAATCTACGACGCTCGCCTCAATCAGAGAAAACCGATAAACCGTCCGGCGAACAGCACGGACGTCCACAGCACCAGCGAGAGCACAGCCAGGATGGTGACGGCCCCGCCGGCCGGCTCGTCACCGCCTTTTGCGCGGCGCATAAAGGCGAGGAAGTTGGCGCCGGCGAGCAGGATCAGCGTCATCTTGGTGAGGAAAATCGGCATCGCCGCATACTCCCTCGCCCTCACTGAAAACAGCAGCGACCCCGTGACAAGCGCACCGGCGAACGCGGCCAATGCGGTGCGGCGCAGCAGCGCCACGAACGGTGCCTGCGGCAGCGAGCGGAAGGCGCCCAGGATTCTGAGGTCCATCAGCCAGACGCTGGTCAGCAGCGCGCCGATCGACATGATGTGCAGCGCATTGACGATGGGGTAGGCGAAAAAAGAGGCCTTCAGTCCCCGCACCAAGGCGAGTTGCTCGATGCCGGCGAAAAACCCGTCCATTCAGGCCGGCGGCACGCGGTCGGGATAGACATCATAGGTCTTGCCGCCGACGATGATGCGGACTGCCTTCATGCGCTTTTCGCTCTCTTCGCGCGAGCGGTGGCCGATCGCGGTCACCTCGTCGCCGACCTTGGCAACCTCCTCGGTGAAGCCGGCGGCGATCGTGCGCGACGGCGGCGCCATCTCCACCCGCCAGGCCTCTCCCTCGGCATCGACGTCCAGCGTGGCGTGCGGATTGCCGATATAGATGGCTGTGATCTTGCCCCGGAGTTCAAAGAACCCGTCCTCGGTCCACGACCAGCCGTGATGGGCATAGGCTGCGGTGGCGGTGGCAAGGATCACCGCCGCCGCCAGCGTGACGCTCCGGTTGAAAGGTGACCGCATCGCTCGTCTCCTCGGTTCCGGCATTAGAGGGTAGGTCAGCGCGCCGCAGCGTCAAATCACATAAGGTCTGCGCCGCCCCTCATTGCCCTGCCGGGCATTTCTCCCCGTATGGTGACGGGGAGAAAGGTTGCCTTCGCCAAGGATTTCGCCAATCTCCAGAGTTGAAGAAAGGGAGCTGAGTTTGCCGCCAGCCCCCTTCTCCCGTCGCTCTACGAGGAGAAGATGCCGGCAGGCCGATGAGGGCGGCGCCGAGCTACGCTAGTGGCAGCAAGCCTCTCTGTACTGCAGCTGCTCCTGCCAGCTCCGCGCCCTGCCCTCCGGGGTAAAATCCATGAGGTTCCACAGGATCTCGCAGGTGCCTATGGCGCGCGGGTCCTGGCCGGGTTCGGGCGGCGCGAAGCCGAGCTCGGAGCTCCAGAAGTGGCGGATGCCGTCGCCGTCGCGGTGGAACACCGACAGCACGGGGAGCTGCGCGCCATCCTCGGCCTCGGCGTGATAGTCGCGCTTGAAGCTGTTGCCGGCCGACGAGACCAGCCGCATATTTTTCCAGCCGCGGTCGCGGCCGAGCGTCAACAGGTTTTCCAGCGCGGTCTTGGCCACGACAGCGAAATTGTAGCCGGCGGCCTCGAGGTGGCCAATGGCGCCGTCGAACTGGTCGAGCAGCGCCGTGCAGGACGGGCAAGGCTGGTCCGGTCTGGGCAGCTTCGCCGTGCCGCCGCTCGTCGCCACGTCGCGCGTCTCCTGCGGGTGGCGCGGAAACATCATCGAATAGACGATCAGCGTGTCCTTGCCCGGCGCAAACAGTTCCGAAAGCTTGATCCTGGCGGGCTTGCCGTCCGGCCCCAGCCCGTCGAAGACATAGTCCTGTGGCACCAGCCCGCCCGGCGGCAGCGCGCGCCGCGCGACGGCGACATCCTCCATGGCACGGCGCAGCTCGATTTCCTTCCGCAGCAGCTTTTCGCGGGCGGTGCGGTATTCCTGGGACTCGTTGGGAAAGGTGATCATCGTCATCTCCATCTGCCGTGCTTTTTGGCGGCACGCCGTTCGTGGCAACGCGCCTTGCCTCCCAAGGACGCATCGCGCGAAACGGTTCCGACATTTTTGCGCAGGCGCCGTGGCGACGAGAACCCGGGCTGCCGCCTTCAAAAAGGACGAACGGCGCTCCTCACCCCGCCCAATCCACCTCGATCATCCCCAGCCGCTGATAGAGCCTGACCGCGGCCGCGTTCTCGACGGTATTGGTCTTGAGATCAACATGCGCCGCACCCCTTGCCTGAAACACCGCAAACGCGTAGCGCATCAGCGCCTCGGCTATGCCCTTGCCGCGCGCCTCGGGATGAACGGCAAGATCCTTGACGAACCCCGTCGCCCAGCAGAGCGCCGCGCCCGCCAACCGCCCCTTGCCGTCGATGACCAGGAAACACAAAGCGGGATCGAATTCCGCGTCGCCCGAAATGCGTGGCCACCATTCGTCGAACGGCCCATCGGCGCCGTCGTGGAACACCGCGGTCAACAGTGCATGCAAAGCGAGCGCATCGGCGGCTTCGAAGCCGCGCATGAAAAAACCTTCCGGCCAGCGCGGCGCCAGAAGCGTGTCGTCGAGGATCTTGCGCAGTCTTATGTCGTTCGGCGCCGGTGGGCGCGGCTCAGGCATCGGGCTGCATGCGGCGGCGCACGCTGTCGCTGCCGAGGCCGGTTTCGCCCAGCATCCCCTTGCGCTTGGCGTCGTAATAATAGCCGCTCTGGTAGAGCCGGTCGGCGCGCTTGGGGTTGCCGCCTGAGACCAGCCAGGCGCCGCGCAGATATTTCACTGCATATTTCAGGTTGGTCTCGGCGTCGAACAGGCCGCTCGCCGGCCCGTCATAGCCCATGCCGCGCGCCGTCGCGTGCTTGATCTGCATCAGCCCCCAATGCCCGTGATTATAGGCTTTCGGGTTGAAAGTGCTCTCACGGTTGACAACATGGCGCACCAGATCGACCGGCACCTGGTAAAGCGCGGAATATTTCTCGATCAGCCGCTCGATCTCGCTGCGGGCGCCGGCGTTCGACTGGCCCTCTGCCGGGTCGATCGCGGCCAGAACGGCCGGGTTTTGCGGCACCGTGTAGGAAACCGGCTGGACGCCGGGCATGGCTGCAGTCTGTTCGGTGACCGGCATGGCGACAGCGGCCGTTGCGATGGCTGGCTGGGCATTGGTGGTCATGACGGCGGGAGCAGTTGCCGCCAGCGGTGTCGGCCCGGCAAAGGCGGCCGCCGGCGCGACCGTCAGTGCTGCTGTCTGGGCGAGGCCGGACGGTTCCGGCAGCACCGAAACAGTGTCGGGCAGCGCCAGCGTGAAGCCGGCATCGGTATTGGCAGAGTTTTCCGTGAAGGCGGGCGCCGGGGTCGCCGGCGAAGTCGAGGTGCAGCCACTGAGAGCGGCCACGGCCAACACCGCCGCTAGGACGGGAAAGAGGAATTTTGCTGGCAAGCGGCGCTCGGGTCCGGTTCGTCGGGTGTTAAGAAGTCCTTACACCAGCATCTTTCCCCGGGCAATCCGCGGTAGCCGGTGGTTTTCGGGTGGCGAGCCGGGCCGGGAAATGCGATATTGTTCTGGATTTGTACTTCGAAGGATTCCGGAAAGGAGCACGCCATGGACGCCTCTCATGCCACCGCCGGCCACGCGGTCTTCGAAACCGTGCTCGGCTACATGGGTATCGCCTGGAGCGAAGCCGGGCTGACCCGGCTATGCCTGCCGCAGCGCAACCGCGACGCGGTCGAGCGCCGGCTGCTGCGCCATGCCTCCGACGTCGAACAAGCCGTGAAGCCCGAGCCGCAATGGGTTGCCGAGCTGATCGCGTCGATCAAGGCCTATGCCGCTGGCGAGGATATCGATTTCTCCGGCGTGCCGGTCGATCTCAGCGGCGTCGACGAGTTCCGCCTGGCGATCTATGACGCGGCGCGAAAACTCGCCTTCGGCGAAACCACCACCTATGGCGAACTGGCCAAACGCGCCGGCCATGCCGGGCTGGCGCGTGAGACGGGCGCGGCGCTCGGCGCCAACCCGGTGCCTCTGGTCATTCCCTGTCACCGCATCCTTGCCGCCGGCGGCAAGATCGGCGGCTTTTCCGCCCCCGGCGGCTCGGCTACCAAGGAAAAGATGCTGGCAATGGAAGGCGTACGCGTCGGTCCGCCGCCGCCCGCGCAGGTGTCGTTCGGGTTTTAGGTGTGCTGATATTCAGGTGAGGCCGGCACCCCCGCGCACCATCTCGACCAGCCTAATCCGGAAGCAGGCGCCGGCGGAAGCGCCGGTCGATCTCCACCCGCTTGCATTTGTAGACGGTGCAGGAATTCGTATCGGCGCTCGGCACCGAGGCCCGCGCCCTGACCTCGCCGATGTCGCAGAATTGCTGGCTCCGCACATAGCGGTCGTAGAGCGCCAGGCCTGGCACGCGCGCCGATCTGTAGCGCAGGATGACCGCGCCCTCGCGCGCGATCGTCGCCTGCACCTTGTCGCAGCTCATGCGGGTAGGGTCATAGCGCGAGACCGCCTGCGCCTCGGCGGCCACTAGCGTCAGGCAAGCGGCAAGCAGAACGATTTTCATATCCCTCCCCCCAAAACCCGGTCGCGCCCGAAGCCGGCGCGATCCTCCCGCGTCAGGCGCGCAACGACGACGCTCTCACGCGATTGGGGCGGCCGTTGGGCAGCATTGCCGCCGAGCCATTTTCCGCCCCGTCTTGTTTTTTGCGCGAAGGCATACTATATCCGGTCCATTGATATTTCGGCCGATCGATCCGGGCCTCGCGATATTCGCGTTTGCTGACGTTCTATCTCCAAAATCTCGATACAAACCGGCTGGGTTTCGGTCCAGTCAAACTAAAGCAAACGTAAAGGACTATCGAAATGGCAACAGGTACGGTCAAGTGGTTTAATTCCACCAAGGGTTTCGGCTTCATTCAGCCTGACAGCGGCGGCGCGGACGTTTTCGTCCACATCTCCGCAGTCGAGCGTGCTGGACTGTCGACCTTGGTCGAAGGCCAGAAGATCAACTTCGAGATCGAGCAGGACCGCCGCACTGGCAAGTCGTCCGCTGGATCTCTGAGCAAGGCAGCCTGATTTTGCGAATGGCGTGCGCCGGGCGATAGCCCGGGGCGCGCGGCAAGTCACGGATGTACTGGCGGTCGCGCGAGAAGCGCGCCGGAGCGAAAGACCCCGACAAGCCGAAGCAGCAGATTGCTGCCGGCCCGGCCAAAACGCTCCCGATCAGGCTACCAAGCATGGGAAGGCGGGATTTTGTCCCGCCTTTTTGCTGTCTGGATTCCAGTGAACCGCCGCCGCCCTGGTCCTACGGGACCACTTTGTGGTTGTTTTTACCCCGGTCATTGTACCATCGACCCATGAGCAAGCTTGAACAGATGAGAAATCCGTCGCCGAACTAAGTCCCGAAGAGCTCAAGGCGTTTGCCGCATGGTTCGAGGCGCTGCAGGCCGACATGTGGGACCGTCAGTTCGAAGCCGACGCCAAGGGCGGCAGACTGGACAAGCTTGCCGAGCAGGCATTGGCTGATCATCGCGCCGGCCGGACCCGGCCTCTGTGAATCATTTTGCCACTCCCTCGTTTTGGGAGGCCTACCAAAACTGCCCTCGTTGAGCAAAGGCGTGCGAGCATTCACGCCACTGGCCGAAGGCCACAAGCCCAACGCCCGGAGCGAGCCGCGAAGCGGCGACAAGCGTGAGGACAGAACTAAGGCAACCACTCCAGCGGCACGTGCCCCGGATCGGCCTCGACCCTTTTCAGCCAGGCGGCCACCGCCGGATAGGCGTCGAGCTGAAACCCACCCGTCTCGGCCGTATGCGTATAGGCATAGAGCGCAATGTCGGCGACGCTGAGCGCATTGCCGGCGAAGAAGCTGCTCCCGGCCAGGTGCTTGTCCATGACGCCGAGCGCCTTGTTGCCGCGCTCCAGCGTCAGCGCCAGCCGCTCGGGCGTCGCGTCCTTGGCTCTTTCAGGGAAGGTCAGCAGCGCCCTGCGCACGGCGATGTAAGGCTCGTGGCTGTATTGCTCGAAGAACAGCCACTGATAGGCCAGCGCGCGTTCGTATCTGTCCGCCGGCAGAAACCGCGTGCCTTCGGCGAGGTAGAGCAGGATGGCGTTGGATTCGGCCAGCCGCCGGCCGTCGTCGAGTTCGAGCAGCGGCACCATGGCGTTCGGGTTCTTGGCGACATAGTCGGGCTTGCGCGTCTCGCCGGTATGCGAGCTGACCTCGACATTGGTGAAAGGGATGCCGAGCTTGGCCATCAACAGGCGCGGCTTGTAGCAATTGCCGCTGTCGATCATTCCATAGAGTATCATCGATGCTCCCCTTGCTCGCAACCACCCGTCTCAAGGCTTGATCCAGCCTCTATCGCGGCAGCGGCGGCTTCATCCAGTGATTTGTTTTGGCGTAACCATCAGCGCCGCTGATGCATTACAGGATATGTCGAGATTCAAGTCAGGCCGAGCCGAGAAGGGCGGGTTCCGAGAACCGGAGCGTACTTTTTGGGTACGTGAGCACCGGAAGCGCAGGACCCCCCGTTCGCAGGCCGGCATCACTTGAATATCGGCATATCCTAGCCGAACAAGGGGATGACGTTGCTGTCCCTGCCAAGCAGCCTGTCGATCGACAGCGGCTCCTCGTCGAAGAGCGTTCCGGCCAGCGCCGGCCGGGCAAGGTAAAAGCCCTGCAGCAGGTCGACGCCGCCATCCAGCGCGACGCGCAGATGCGTGGCGTTCTCGATGCCTTCGACCAGCACCTTGGCGCCGCGATCGTGCAGCGTCGAAACCAATGGCCGGAAAAACCGCTCGGCGGCGGCATGGCGGCAGAATTCGGCGAACCAGGTGCCGTCGATCTTGACGATGTCGGGCTGCACGAGGACGACCCTTTCTTCCGTCGAATGCCCGGTGCCAAAATCGTCGATGGCGATGCGAACGCCGTCGCGCCGCATCTCGCGAGCCAGGCTGACAAGCACCTTGTCGCCGGCAGCCTGCTCGGTGATCTCGCAGACCAGCATGCCGCGATGCAGGCCGAAATCCGCCAGATGCCTGGTCATCAGCCTGATTTCGGCCAGCGCCCGTGCGGGGTCATCGTTGATCAGCGGATTGTAGTTGAAGAACAGGTCGAGCCCGTCGACGCCGATGTTGCGGAAGTTGCGCAAATGCAGCACCCGGCACATGGTTTCGACAAACAGCCGATCCGCTGCCGGCACGCCTTCGAAGAAGATTTGCGGCGCCACCGGCCTGCCTGCACGATGCGGCTCGATCAGTCCCTCGACCGCGACGGCGGCGAGAAACCTGCCGCGCGGCGCGAAGACCGGCTGGTAGGCGCTCCTCAGCCGGAATGCGCCGTAGACGCCATATTCGATGCCGACCTCGTCGGCAAAGATCGCCTCGCCGATCTTGCGCCGCATGTCGGCCCGCCCGGTCACGATGTCACCCTGCGGCCAAAGGCCCGCATCGGCCGCCGCGATGGCGAAACGGCCGCAGAAACCTTCTCAGCATCGGTCGACACCGCGGCCGCCTGCCCGCTCTTGTCGAAGACGTGGAAGCTGGTCGGCGCAAGCTCGGGGCGCGCCAGCACATAGCCCTGCACCATCGAGGCGCCCGACTTTTCGGCAAGCTCGAGCTGCCAGCCCGTCTCGATGCCCTCGAATACCGTTCGGATGCCTTGCTCTTCGAAGCTTGTCACCATGGCGGTCAGCAAGGCGAAGCCGGCACCGGACTCCATCAGCGTCATGATCCAGTCGGCGTCGAACTTGACGATGTCTGGCCTGAGTTCCTTGATGCGATTGATGTCGGATTCGTCGGCGCCGTAATCGTCGACCGCAATGCGCAAACCATTACCCCTGAGCGCCTCGACGAAATTGTAGAGCGTTTCCTGCGACGCCGATTTCTGCTCGGTGACCTCGCAGACGACGCGGCGCGGATCGATGTCGGCCTCGTGCAGCACCAGCCGCATGTCGCGCAGCGCCTTGTCGGCGATGCCGCGATCGGTGAACACCGATGGATCGAAGTTGATGAAGATGGAGGCGTCTCGCGGCAGGCAGGCGCCGGCGTTCAGCAGGTGCAGCGTCCGTGTCAGCGCCTCGATATGCAGGCGATCGACCGCCGGACAGCTGTTGAAGAAACTCATTGGCGGCTGCGGCTCGCCTTCGCGGAACGGCCGGATCAGCCCCTCGAACGCGACGACGGACAGCTTGCCCTTGTTGAAGGCGAAGATCGGCTGGAACGCGCTTTGCAGCGTATAGACCCCCCAGACACCGCTGGCGGTGCCGTCATCATGGCGGATGATATGGGCAAGCTCGATGCTGCGCGTCACGGTTCCTCGCTATGCGAGACTGGCGGACCGGCTACGGTCCCTGCCGTTCAAGCTTTTACCGATCGTTGATGAATTTATTGTTGCCAGCATTGCGCGCTGGCTCATTCGACAATGCCTGCGCTGGGCTTGCGCTTGACCAGATGATGCGACATGAGAGGCGCCGCGGCGCCTTCGCCGCGCCGGTCCTCCTGGAGATATCTGTCATGGCCTTTCTTGCCGACGCCCTTTCCCGCGTAAAGCCTTCCGCGACCATCGCGGTGACGCAGAAGGCGCGCGAGCTGAAAAACGCCGGCCGCGACGTGATCGGGCTGGGCGCCGGCGAGCCGGACTTCGACACCCCCGACAACATCAAGAACGCCGCGATCGAGGCCATCCGCCGCGGCGAGACGAAATATCCGCCGGTCTCCGGCATCGTGCCGCTGCGCGAGGCGATCGCGAAAAAATTCAAGCGCGAGAACAATCTCGACTATCGACCGGAGCAGACCATCGTCGGCACCGGCGGCAAGCAGATCCTGTTCAACGCCTTCATGGCGACGCTGAATCCCGGCGACGAGGTGATCATCCCGCGGCCATATTGGGTGAGTTATCCCGAAATGGTGGCGATCTGCGGCGGCACCTCGACCTTTGCCGACACCTCGATCGACAACGGCTTCAAACTGACGGCGGCCGTGCTGGAAAAGGCGATCACGCCGCGCACCAAATGGCTGTTGATGAACTCGCCGTCAAACCCCTCGGGCGCCGCCTATACCGAAGCGGAGCTCAAGAGCCTGGCCGACGTACTGTTGAAGCATCCCCACGTCTGGGTGCTGACCGACGACATGTACGAGCACCTGACCTATGGCGACTTCGTCTTCAAGACCATCGCCGAGGTCGAGCCTAAGCTCTATGAGCGCACGCTGACCATGAACGGCGTGTCGAAAGCCTATGCCATGACCGGCTGGCGCATCGGCTATGCGGCAGGCCCGGTGCCGCTGATCAAGGCGATGGACATGATCCAGGGCCAGCAGACCTCCGGCGCCTGCACCATCGCCCAATGGGCGGCGGTCGAAGCGCTGAACGGGCCGCAGGATTTCATCCCGAGGAACAAGGCGATCTTCCAGGGCCGGCGCGATCTCGTCGTCTCGATGCTCAACCAGGCGCGCGGCATCACCTGCCCATCGCCGGAGGGTGCGTTCTACGTCTATCCCTCCTGTGCCCAGCTGATCGGCAAGACGACCAAGAGCGGCAAGGTGATCGACAGTGACGAAACCTTTTGCTCGGAACTGCTCGAGGCCGAGGGCGTGGCGGTTGTTTTCGGCTCGGCCTTTGGCCTCGGCCCGAACTTCCGCATCTCCTACGCCACGTCGGAGGCTCTGCTCGAAGAAGCCTGCACGCGCATCCAGCGCTTCACCGCCGCGCTGGTCTGAGACGTTTCAGCCGCCATACTGCTCGTCGCTGACCTTCTCCAGCCAGTCGGCATGCACGCCCTCCAGCGCCTCCTGCATGGCGATGTGCGTCATCGCCGATTTCGGCGCGGCGCCGTGCCAGTGCTTTTCGCCGGGCGCAAAGGAGACGACGTCGCCGGCCCTGATCTCCTGGATCGGCCCGCCCCAGCTTTGCGCGAGACCGGCACCGGACGTGACGTAGAGCGTCTGGCCGAGCGGATGCGTATGCCAGTGGGTCCGGGCGCCGGGCTCGAAACTGACCAGTGTGGCGCGTAGCCGCGCCGGTGCCTCCTTCTCGATGATCGGCGTCTGCAAAACCCGGCCAGTGAAGTATTTTTCCGGCGCAACAATCGTCGGCACGCTGCCACAGCCAATAATCTTCATCGTCGCAAATCCTCGATCCAATCCAGTGTCTTAGAGACTACCACTTTCGTCCGATGCCGGCTGCATCTCCTGCCGGCTGCGGGCAAAACGCGGCCAGAACAGGCCGGCACGTCCGCTATAGGCCTGGTAGGCACCGGCCAACCTTGTACGTGAAAATTTTCGCTCTTCGTCCAAGGCCGCGATCACATAGATCGCAACGATGCCGGCGACCGGCACGACCGCCCACACCGACCAGGTCGCGATACCCCATCCGATCCAGAAGATGATGTAGGATGTGTAGAACGGATGACGGACATGGCTATAAGGGCCTTCGGTCACCAGGCTGTCGGGATTGTCCGGATCAAACGCGAAACGCAGCCGCGCCTTGCGCGAAACCGAGATCGCCCACCAGAACAGCGCCGAGCTTGCCAGTTCGACGGCAAACCCGCCGATCTTCGCTGCAACCGGTTGCCGCTCGATCCACAGCAGCGCCAGAAAGAACAGCGCCGTGCCGACCACGACGGCCGAAATGATCATGGCGCCTTGAGACATGCTCGGCGACTGGAAATGCCCGCGCATCGACCAGGCATATTGGCCGAGCGTCGCGATGCTGCTGATCGAGAGGAGAAGGTCGAGCGTGGATTCCATCATCAGGCTCCGGGGGTTAGCTGTGGTGGATTCGGCCATCATAGCCGGCAGAAACCGAGAAATCATTTCTTAACCACCGTTCTAAACAACATGGTGACCTCAGCATGCGATGTTGACCTCGAGACAATTCGAAGGTCCAACCGGATATGGCCGTTTCCCACCGCACGATCCGCACGCCGCAAGCGGATTTGCGCCTCAGCCAGTCGTCGGGACCCGGCATCCCGGTTGTCCTGATCCACGGCTCGGGCAGTTCGCGCACCGTATTCGCCCGCCAGTTCGACAGCCCGTTGGCCGCCGCCCATCGGCTGATTGCTTTCGACCTGCCCGGCCATGGCGAATCGTCGGACGCCCGCGATCCGGCGACGGACTACACCATCGCCGGCCTTGCCCAATCGGCGGCTCAGCTCCTCGATGCCTTGGGCATCGGTCGCGCCGTTGTCTTCGGCTGGTCTCTTGGCGGGCACGTGGCAATCGAGCTCGCGAGTTTTCACCGCGCCGTCGGCGGGCTGATGCTGACCGGCGCGCCGCCGGTATCGAAGGGTCCTTTCGGCATGCTGCGCGGCTTCCATGCGCATTGGGACATGCTGCTGGCGTCCAAAAAGACGTATTCCGAACGCGATGCCGAGCGCTTCGAAACGCTCTGCTTCGGAGACACCGCCGACCCGTCCTTTCGCAAAACCATCCTGCGTACCGACGGCCGGCTGCGCGCCGCGGTGACGCGCGGCATGCTCACCGGCAAGGGCGCCGACCAGAGACAGGTGGTCGAGCAAGCCGCGTTTCCGGTCGCTATCGTCAATGGCGAGAACGATCCGTTCGTCCGGCTCGGTTATTTTGAAACGCTCGCCTACGGCTCGCTGTGGGAGCATTGCCACATCATTCCCGGTGCCGGGCATGCGCCTTTCTGGGAGCGTGCGGACCTGTTCAATCCGTTGCTCGCGCGCTTTGCCGAGACGGTGTCAGTGCAGCGCATTGAGGCAACGCCACTGGCGTCGCGCCGAACCGGCACCGGCTGAACCGGCCCCAACTTCAAATCCCTTCAACCTCAAATCCCTTGCCCTCCCGGCCTGCCCGTGGGACGATGCCCTTTGGGTAGGTGGCAAATTGAAAAAAGCCTCGCCCGCGACGGCCGACAGGCCGGCCGCCGCTCACAGGGAAACGCCTGAGTGGAGGTCAGCCATGGGTGCTCGCGCCGGAGGACGACGCACGGGACCGAAATGCATTGCCATAGTCGGTCCCTTTGCAAGCGGTAAGACGACACTTCTCGAAGCCATACTCGCCCGTACAGGCGCCATTCCCCGCCAGAATCCCGTTTCGTCCGGAAATACCGTTTCCGATCATTCGCCGGAAGCGCGCGCTCACGGCATGAGCGTCGAGGCGACCTTCGCCACAACCGATTTCATGGGCGAGCCGTTCACCTTCGTCGATTGTCCCGGCTCCATCGAATTCTCCTTCGAAGCCGAGCCGGTGCTGGCTGCCTGCGACGTCGCCGTGGTCGTCGCCGAGGCTGACGAGAAGAAGATCCCTGCCCTGCAGCTGATCATGCGCAAGCTCGACGATCTCGGCGTGCCGCGTATGCTGTTCCTGAACAAGGTCGACAAGGCGATATCAGGCGTGCGCGACACGCTGAAGATGCTGCAGCCGGCAAGCACGGTGCCATTGCTGCTGCGCCAGATCCCGCTGCGCAAAGACGGCGTCGTCATCGGCTCGATCGACCTCGCTCTGGAGCGTGCCTACATCTATCGCGAATATGCCGAGAGCGAGGTCGCCCAGATCCCGAGCGACGACAAGGCGCGCGAGCTCGAGGCGCGCTTTTCCATGCTGGAGACGCTCGCCGACCATGACGACCGCCTGATGGAGCAATTGCTGGACGAGATCGAACCGCCAAAGGACGCGATCTTCGATGACCTCGCCGCGGATCTGCGCGACGGCACGGTGACGCCGGTGCTGATCGGCACCGCCGAGAAGGGCAACGGTGTGCTGCGCCTGTTGAAGGCGATCCGTCACGACGCACCCGATATCGCGGCGACGCGCCAGCGTCTCGGCGCTCCCGACGGCAATGCCACCGTGGTCCAGGTGATGAAGACCATCCACACCGCGCATGGCGGCAAGCTGTCGGTCTCGCGCATCCTGTCCGGTCAGGTCGCCGACGCCGCCGAGCTGTTCCTTCCCAGCGGCGAGACGGCAAAGGTCTCCGGCATCTACAAGATGCTCGGCAAGGACCAGGTCAAGCTGACTCCGGCCAAGGCCGGCGACACGGTGGCGCTCGGCAAGCTGGACGCCGTCAGGACCGGCCAGACGCTGAGCTCGACCAAGGGCGGCATCAAGCCTCTGGTTACGCTGGCGCCGCCGCAACCGGTCTTCGCCTTCGCGCTGCGGCCGAAAGAGCGCAAGGACGAGGTCAAGATGTCGGCGGCCATCCAGCGCCTGGCCGAGGAAGATCCCTCGCTCAGTCTGCATCACAACCAGGATTCAGCCGAAACCGTACTGTCCGGTCATGGCGAGATGCATCTGCGCGTCGTGCGCGAGCGGCTGGAAGGCAAGAACCAGATCCCGGTCGAAGGCCATGTGCCGGCCGTGCCGTATCGGGAGACTATCCGAAAAGCGACGCAGCAGCGCGGCCGCCACAAGAAACAGTCGGGCGGCCACGGCCAGTTCGGCGACGTCGTGCTGGAGATCAAGCCGCTGCCGCGCGGGTCCGGTTTCCAGTTCACCGATACGATCACCGGCGGTGTCGTGCCGAAGACGTACATCCAGTCGGTCGAGACCGGCGTGCGCGATTACCTGAAATCCGGCCCGCTCGGCTTTCCGGTCGTCGATGTTGCCGTCAACCTTTCCGACGGCTCCTACCATGCGGTGGATTCCTCCGACATGGCCTTCCAGATGGCGGCGAAGCTGGCGATGAAGGAAGGCATGGCCGCCTGCTCGCCGGTGCTGCTCGAACCGGTGATGAAGGTCGAGATCGTCACGCCGTCGGATGCGACGTCGAAGATCATCGCGCTGATCCCGCAGCGGCGCGGCCAGATCCTCGGCTACGACGCGCGGCCCGACTGGCCGGGATGGGACGTGGTTGAGGCGACCATGCCGCAGGCCGAGATCGGCGACCTCATCATCGAGCTGCGCTCGGCCACGGCTGGTGTCGCCAGCTATCGGGCCGTCTTCGACCACATGGCCGAACTCACCGGGCGGTTGGCCGACGAAGCGCTGAACGCCAACGGCAAGGCCGCCTGAAACAGCTTGCGGCGGCCAGAGCACAAGGATGCACACAAGGAAACGGCGCCCGGATCATTCGGGCGCCGTTTCGTTGCGGACCGTCTTCGTGGGAGGCGAAACGGCAGGTCCGCCGCATGCTTGCCGCCGGTGTCTGGCGGCGGAGGATGGTTCGGACGCGGTAGCTGCCTGAGCCCGGGTCGTCCGAGTGATGCCCCCATCCCCCGGACGAGCCACACCGCGTCCTATGCTCTGCTTACCCGATTTGGCGTGCCAACGCATGTTACCCGAGGTTACATGTCACTGTTACGCGCCAGTTCCGGCCGATTTTCCGGCGAAGTGTTGGTTTCGGGCAACAAAAAAGCCGGATCAATGAAGACCCGGCTGAGTTTGATTGGAAGTGCCTGTTAAGGCTAACCTCCAGAGGGGAACACTCGAGAGCGCTAATGGGAGGAGAACGCGCTCAGGAGATGATCTATATATGTGCTCTTCATGCCCAAGAAACAAGCATCTATTTTGCAACACTCACATGCAAAAAGGCGCCGGCTGTGGTCTAATCCGTCCCGAAGCGCAATAGGACCAGTTGAATCGCTGAAATACAGCGTGCGGCAAGGCAAAAATCGATCCGCAGCCGCGAATCAGCAGCGATTCCTGCTCGGAAAGTCGAAAAACGCAGAATGACGTGGAATCGTGCAGCACGCGTTTGTTTTTTCGGCAGCCAGACCTTGCTGGTGCATGCCGCCCAAAAAGCCCGCCATCGAGCTTGACCTGAGGGTGTAGCGGTTTGGGTTACATGCCGGACAAGACCTGAAGCGCTTTGCAGGAGACCGTTCAAGGCCGCACCCGTAAGGAGAGCTATATGCGAGCCACTTCGGCGATCGCCGGCAGCGTCATCTTCCTTGCGGCAGCGCCCGGCGTGGTCGCCGGACTGCTGCCTTGGCTGCTGACCGATCGCTATCGCCTGCCCTGGTCGAGACTGCCCGGTTTCGTTCCTGTGGGCTGGCTGCTGATTGTCGCCGGCACAATCGTGCTGCTGCACGCCTTTGCCCGTTTTGCCCTGGAGGGCCTGGGTACGCCAGCCCCGGTCGCGCCGACCGAGAGGCTGGTCGTCGGCGGCATTTATCGCCATGTCCGCAACCCGATGTACGTCGCCGTGCTGTCGATCGTCCTCGGCCAGGCACTGCTGTTTTCGAGCGGGACGGTCGCCGCCTATCTAGTCATCGCCGCGGCCGCCATGATCTCCTTCGTGAAACTATACGAGGAACCGACGCTTGCCCGCCGCTACGGCGCCGAATACGAAGCCTACCGCCGGGCCGTACCAGGCTGGCTGCCCCGGCTGACGCCTTGGCGCGGCTAATTTCTGGACGCCGACAATTGGCGAAACCGGTGAGACAGCTCCTTCTCCCCGTCACCATACTGGGAGAAGTGCCCGGCAGGGCGATGAGGGGGCATCAGGACTGCCCATCGAAGGGCAAGTGCGACAAAGGCTGGCGCTGCCGCTTATCTGGCTGCCGCCATCTTCTCCACGTATAGTGACGGGAAGAAGGACGAATTCGCCGAAGCCTTCGCCATCGCCCGACGTTGCTCAGAAGTCGACGAGCGGCACTGGTAACTAAAACGACCAGCTGCGCGCCTTGGCGATGATGAAATCGCGGAAGACATGCAGCTTCGCCTGGTTCTTCATCGCGTCGGGATAGGCGAAATAGGTATCGAAGGACGGCACTTCGGTTTCGGGCAACAACTGCACCAGCCCGGAATCCTTGCTGACCACATAATCCGGCAGCATGGCGATGCCGGCGCCGCCCTGCACCGCCCGCTTGATCGACAGGATGTCGTTGATCTGCAGCGTCGGCACCCTTTGCCCGCCTTCGAAATCGCCGACCGTCTCCAGCCAGTTCAGTTCCGACAGATGCGCCGGCACCGGCACGCCGAAGGTGACGATGCGATGGGCCTTCAGCTCGGCGATCGAATTCGGCTTGCCGTATTTATTCACATAGGAGGGCGCCGCGTAGAGATGGAAATGCACGGTGAACAGGCGGCGCTGGATGAGGTCAGGCTGCTGCGGCTGGCGCAGCCTGATGGCGCAGTCGGCCTGGCGCATGGTGAGATCGAGCTCCTCATTGGCCAGGATGAGCTGCAGGCTGACCTCGGGATAGAGCTCGATGAATTCCTGCACGCGCTCGGTCAGCCAGCCGGCGCCGAGGCCGACCGTGGTCGTCACCCTGAGCACGCCGGAGGGCCGGTCCTTGGTTTCGGTCAATCGTGATTTGATGGTTTCGAGCTTCATCAGCACGTCGTGTGCCGTGCGGAACAGCATCTCGCCCTGCTCGGTCAGCACCAGGCCGCGGGCATGGCGATTGAACAGCGGCACGCCGACGTCATGCTCGAGCGCGCTGACCTGCCGCGAGATCGCCGATTGCGACAAATGCAGTGTTTCCGCGGCATGGGTGAACGACCCCGCTTCCGCTGCGGCGTGAAACACGCGTAGCTTGTCCCAATCCAACGCCATGATTTCCCCTCGTCCTGTTTTCTGGCGTCCGCCTGTTTTGGCGTCTGAATGAAAAATCAGGCTTTTGCGCGGCTTGTCTCAGCCGCTTGTTCAACAATCACTCCGCCGCTTCGCGGTGAACCTCGATCCCCGCCAGATATTTTTCCGCCTCGAGCGCGGCCATGCAGCCGAGACCGGCCGCCGTCACCGCCTGGCGGTAGATGTCGTCGGTCACGTCGCCGGCGGCAAACACACCCGGCATATCGGTGCGGGTCGAATCCGGCGCCGTCCACAGATAGCCGTTCGGCTTCTGCTTCAGCTTGCCGGCAAACAGCTCGACCGCCGGCGCGTGGCCGATCGCCACGAACACGCCGTCGACCACCAGATGCATCTCCTGCCCGGTCACCACGTTGCGCAGCTTCAGCCCTTCGACCGACGGCGGCAGCGGCGCCTTGCCGGGCCTGCCGGTGATCTCGTCGACCACCGTGTCCCAGATGATGCGGACATTGTCTTTCTGCAGCAGCCGCTCGCGCAGGATGCGCTCGGCGCGGAAATCGCTGCGCCTGTGGATAACGGTGACGCTCTTGGCCAGGTTGGAGAGATAGAGCGCTTCCTCCACAGCCGAATTGCCGCCGCCGATCACCGCGACATCCTTGCCGCGATAGAAGAAGCCGTCGCAGGTGGCGCAGGCGGAGACGCCAAAACCCATGAAGGTCTGTTCGCTCGGAATGCCCAGCCATTTCGCCTGCGCGCCGGTGGCGATGATCAGCGCGTCGGCGGTATAGATCGTGCCGGAATCGCCCTTGGCGCGGAACGGCCGCACGTTGAGGTCGACCTCGGTGATGATGTCGTTGACGATGTCGGTGCCGACATGCTCGGCCTGCCTGAGCATTTCGCTCATCAGCCATGGACCCTGGATCGGTTCCGCGAAGCCCGGATAGTTTTCGACGTCGGTGGTGATCATCAGTTGCCCGCCCTGCTGCAGGCCGGCGACCAGCATTGGCTTGAGCATGGCGCGGGCGGCATAGATTGCCGCCGTATAGCCGGCGGGGCCGGAGCCGATGATGAGAACAGGCGCGTGCTTGGTGATCATGAAAGCCTCTGCGGGGAGCAGCCATGGATTGTGGCATGAACTCTCGTCGATTGTTGCGGGTAATGTAAGTGTTGCCCGCGACGCCAGCAAGGCAAGTTGCCGTTCGTCCCCGGAAAGCTTCGGCGCCGGCGACGGCGACAAGCAACCGCAGCAAGATGCTGCGAAAATCCTCGATCCAGCGGATGGAATAGACAGCAAAGTCGTTTAACTACAAAGTCGCGAAAGATTCTTTCGCGTCACCACGGAAGCCGCCATGCCGATCAAGGCCGATCTCGAGGCCATCGACTGGAAGATCCTGCGCGAGCTTCAGCAGGACGGACGCATGACCAATGTCGAACTGTCGAGCCGGGTCGGCATTTCGGCGCCGCCGTGCCTGCGCCGCGTCCGGCGGCTGGAAGAGGCCGGCATCATCCGCGGCTACCGTGCCCTGCTCAACGCTCCGGCACTCGGCCTCGACGTCGTCGCCTTCTGCCTGATCGGCCTGCATCACCAGGCCGACGCCGAGCTCAAGACCTTCGCCGAGCGCACCCGCGGCTGGCCGATCGTGCGCGATGCCTGGATGGTGTCGGGCGAATCCGATTTCCTGCTGCATTGCGTGGCGAGCGATCTCGGCACCTTCCAGACCTTCGTCATCGAGGAACTGGCCTCGGCCCCCAATGTCGATACGGTGAGAACCGCGCTGACCATCCGCCGGGTCAAGGACGAAGGGCTGGTGGCGTTTTCGGCTTGAGACCAGGCAAAGCCCCGGAGAAACAAAACCCGGAAACAAAAAACCCGCCTCGGCGGGCGGATCGTCGGTGGGAATCATCACCGTAGTTGAATTAGTAGCATAGCTGCCGGCACAAAGCAAGAACAAAATGTGGCTATGCGTCAAATAATAATCGCTACAGACTGGCGCTGCCCTCACCCTTACCCTCCCCGTGAAGGACGGGACAGGGGTCGCCAGCGTTGCGGCTACCTCTCCCCGTTGACAGACGGCCTCTACCCGGCCTGGCGCAATCACCCTGCGTCGCAGAGGCGCATTTCGATCATTTCGCAGAGATGGTGGTAAAGGCACAAATGTCCCTGCTGGATGATCGGCGTCGAGGTCGAGGGTACGTTGAGCAGGATGTCGGAGAGCGGCTTCAGCTTGCCGCCGGTGTCGCCGGTCAGGCTGACCACCGTCATGCCCATCATGCGCGCTTGCTGGGCGGCGGCGAGGATGCTTGGCGAATTGCCGCTGGTCGAGATGGCGAGCAGCACGGCGCCTGCCGAACCATGCGCCTCGACCTGGCGCGCAAACACCGTGTCGAAGCCGTAATCATTGCCCCAGGCGGTCAGCACCGCCGCGTTGGCCGGCAGCGCGATGACGTTGTAGGCCTTGCGCTCCCTGAGGAAGCGGCCGACCAGCTCGCCGGCGATATGGATGGCGTCGCTGGCCGAGCCGCCATTGCCTGCTATCAGCAGCGCCTTGCCCTGCGAAAGCGCGGCGACGACGGCGCTGACCGCCCGCTCCATCTCGCTGGTCAGGTCGCGCTCGACCATCGCCGAAATCGCGGCCGCCGAGCGGGCCAGGTAATCGTTCAGTTCGGACATGAAACCCTCAGTTCCCGGCGCGTAGTTTGCCGATGGTGCCGGTCGTGCTCTTGCCGGCGACGAGATCGACCAGCACGACGCGCCCGCCGGCCTTCTGCACCACATCGGCGCCAACCACCTGATCGACCGTATAGTCGGCGCCCTTGACCAGAATGTCGGGGCTCAGCGCCTCGATCAGTGAAAGCGGCGTATCCTCCTCGAAGATGACGACGGCGTCGACCGAGGCAAGTGCTGCAAGCACGCAGGCCCGGTCATGCTGGTCGTTGACCGGGCGTCCCGGCCCTTTCAGCCGGCGCACCGAGGCATCGCTGTTGAGGCCGAGCACCAGCCGGTCGCACTGGCTGCGCGCCGCATGCAACAGGCTGACATGGCCGGCATGCAGGATATCGAAACAGCCATTGGTGAAGCCGACGCTCAAGCCCTCGTCCTTCCACGCAGCCGCCAGCCGCGCCGCGGCCGCGGCATCGAGGATCGCGTCCTTGTGGGCGACCGGACCATGCGAGCGAGACAGCGCACCGGTGAGTTCCTCGATCGTCAGCCGCGCGGTGCCGCGCTTGCCGACGACGACGCCGCCGGCGGCGTTGGCGATCGATCCGGCCATGACACGATCAGCCCCTGCTGCAAGAGCCAGCGCGAAGGTCGCGATTACCGTGTCGCCGGCGCCCGAAACGTCGAACACTTCGCGCGCCTGCGTGGCGATATGGCGGGCGTCGTCCGCACCGACGACGCTCATGCCCTTTTCGCTGCGCGTCGCGACGACGAAATCGAAACCGTGCGCCGAAATCAGCTGGCGCGCCGCCGCCTCGATCTCGTCATCGGCAAACACTGCGCGGCCGACCGCCTCGCCGAGTTCCTTGCGGTTGGGCGTGATTGCCGTCGCGCCGGCATAACGCGCATAATCGCTACCCTTCGGATCGACCAGCACCGGCTTGCCCGCTTCCCGGCAGATCGAGATCAGCTCGCCGGCGACGCCGCCGAGCAGCACGCCCTTGCCATAGTCGGACAGGATGACGATGTCGGCGCGCGCCAGTGCTTCGCGAAAATGCCCGACCAATGTCGCGCGCTCGGCATCGCCCAGCGGCTTGATTTCCTCTTCGTCGAAACGCAGCACCTGCTGGTTGAGCGCGCTGAAGCGGCTTTTGGACGACGTCATGCGATCGGCATCCTGCGCCAGCCCGCCGGTGTCGACGCCAAATTCGCCGAGCATGCGCATGAGGTTCTTGCCGGCCTCGTCAGCGCCGATCACCGAGACCGGTATGACGGAAGCGCCAAGCGAAACGATATTGGCGACGACATTGCCGGCGCCGCCCATCGCCAGCGTTTCGCCGCGCCCGTGCAGCACGGGGATCGGCGCTTCCGGCGAAATGCGCTCGATCACGCCGTTGACGAAACGGTCGAGGATGAAATCGCCGACCACCAGCACGGTGGCGCTGCCGAAGCGCGAAATGGCGCGGTGAAGAGGTTCGGGAGAAGGCAGCTTGATCATGTCAACGCGTGGGAGAGCCGATTTTCGGTGACGGGGAATTCGATTGGCAGGGCCGGCCGTTCATGGCGATGCCGATATACCGCAATTTCAGCCGACGCAACGGCAGGCCTTCGACCGATCGCGGCGGCGAGGCAATGCGTCAGCTTTTCTGCAACGCGACATGCACACCCAGTCCGACAAGCACCGCACCGCCGGCCCGCCGCATCAGGCGCTGCGCCCGGCTCGACTGCCGCAGCCTGGCGATCACTGCGCCGGCCAGCACCACGCAAACAATATCGGCCGACGAGAACATCAAATTGACGATCGTTCCAAGCACGACGAACTGCAGCCAGACCGGAAACGCCGCCGAGGCATCGATGAATTGCGGCAGGAACGCCATGAAGAAAATCGCCGTCTTGGGGTTGAGCACCTCGACGGCAACGCTCTCGAAAAAGGCGCGGCGGGCGGATTTCGGCTGAATTCCCGGCAAGACAACGTCGCTTTGCGCCTTGGCGCGAAACAGCGAAACACCGAGCCAGATCAGATACAGCGCACCGACCAGCTTGACCGCCATGTAAAGCACCGGCACGGCATGGAACAGCACCGACAGGCCGACAGCGGCGGCGAAGACATGAACGTAGCCGCCAAGATGGATGCCGAGCGCCGCCATCAGGCCGGACCAGCGGCCGCGCGCCATGGTTTGCGCAGCGGCATAGAGCATGGCGGGGCCGGGGATATAGGCGAAGATCGCCGTGGTGGCGAAAAAGGCGACAAGCAGTTCGGTTGACGGCATTACCTTGCTCCTGTCGCCATTGGCCGGCAGGCCGACTGAAACGTGACGTTTGCGGCGGCACTGTGGCGCTCATCCGGCCGCCTCGCCACCTGGTTTGTCGACAGCCCGGCCCGCCTCCCCTATAAGGGCCGGAATCGGCAAGCAACGGCAAGTCAGGGCGTACTAATATGATCATCGTCACGGGCGGCGCCGGCATGATCGGTTCCAACATCGTCGCTGCGCTCAACGCCGACGGTTTCAGCGACATCCTCGTCGTCGACGACCTCACCGACGGCCACAAGATCGCCAATCTCGCCGATCTCGAGATCGCCGACTATCTCGACAAGGACGACTTGTTGGCGCGGATGGAGGCCGGTGACCTCGGCCGCATCGAGGCGGTTTTCCACCAGGGTGCCTGCTCGACCACCACCGAATGGAACGGCAAGTTCATGATGGAGGTCAACTACACCTATTCGAAGCACCTGCTGCACGCCTGCCTGGCCTTGCGCGTACCCTTCCTCTATGCCTCGTCCGCTTCGGTCTATGGCGGCGGCGCCGAGTTTCGCGAGGAGCCGGAATGCGAGCGGCCGCTGAACGTCTATGCCTATTCGAAAAAGCTGTTCGACGACTATGTCCGCCGCACCGTTTTCGATACCGATCACTCGCCGGTCGCGGGCCTGCGTTATTTCAACGTCTACGGTCCGCGCGAGGCGCATAAGGGCGCCATGGCCTCTGTCGCCTTCCATTTGTTCAACCAGGTCGAACGCGGCGAAAACCCCAAGCTGTTCGGCGCCTATGGCGGTTTCGGGCCCGGCGAGCAGAGCCGCGACTTTATCCATGTAGGCGATGTCGCCGACGTCAATCTGTGGCTGTGGAAACGCGGTTCCAGCGGCATCTTCAACTGCGGCACCGGCAAGGCCCAGCCGTTTCGCGCCATTGCCGAAACGGTGATCGATACGCTCGGCAAGGGCCAGATCGAATTCATCGAGTTTCCCGACCACCTCAAGGGCAGCTACCAGAGCTTTACGCAAGCTGATATGTCCCGCTTGCGCGCAGCCGGTTACAATGGCCAGTTCCGCACAGTGGAAACCGGCGTCAGAGACTATGTCGAATGGCTGAAAGCCCAACGATCCTCGTGATCGGCCCACGCTGGGTGGGCGACATGGTGATGGCGCAGTGCCTGTTCCAGGCACTGTGGGAGCTTCATCCGAACGCCGCCATCGACGTGCTGGCACCGGCGTGGGCAGCACCGCTGGTCAAGCGCATGCCCGAAATCCGCCAGCAGATCGACCTGCCGCTGCCATCCGGCGCGTTCGAATTCCGCGTCCGAAGGCGCTTCGGCCGCCTGCTGCGCGGCCGCTACGACATGGCCTTTGTCCTACCGGGAAGCTGGAAGTCGGCGCTGATCCCGTTCTTTGCCGGCATTCCGCGCCGTGTCGGCCATCTCAAGGAAATGCGCTACGGGCTGCTGACCGACATCGTGCCGTTGCCCGATCGCCTGAAACGGCGCACCGCGCAGGCCTATTTCAGCCTTGCCCGCGGCGGCGCCTTCCAGGCGCCGAAGCTCGCTGTCGATCAAGCCAGCCAGGCGGCACTGCTCAGCCGTTTCGGGCTGACGGCGGGGAAATTCGTGGCGCTGATGCCCGGCGCAGAATTCGGCCCGGCCAAGCGCTGGCCGAGCGAACACTATGCCGGCCTTGCCCGCGAGATGATGGCCAAAGGGTTTGGCGTCGCGCTGTTCGGATCGAAGAACGACGCTGAGGTGACGGCTGAAATCGCGGCGCTGGCGCCGGGCGCCTCCGACCTTGCCGGCCAGACGCGGCTGGAGGATGCCATCGACCTGATCGCCGCGGCGAGGCTCGCCGTCTCCAACGACAGCGGGCTGATGCATGTCGCCGCCGCCGTCGGCACGCCGGTCGTCGCCGTCTACGGCTCGACCTCGCCCGACAACACGCCGCCGCTCGCCGAACGCCGCGAACTGGTCTGGCTCGGCCTGTCCTGTTCGCCCTGCCACAAAAAAATCTGCCCACTCGGTCATCTCAACTGCCTGAAGACGTTGGAGGTCGAACGCGTCGTGGCGGCGGCGGAGCGGCTGCTGGAAATGCCGGCCGCCGCATGAAGGTGCTGATCGTCAAGACGTCGTCGATGGGCGACGTCATCCACACCTTTCCGGCGGTCGAGGACGCGCGCCGCGCCCGCCCGGATATTTCCTTCGACTGGTGCGTGGAAGAGGCCTTTGCCGGCATCGTGGCGCTGCATCCAGCCATCCAAACCATCCACAGCGTGGCGATCCGGCGCTGGCGCGGGAAGCTGCTCGAGCCCGTCACATGGCGGGAAGTGGTCGGCCTGCGCAGCGCCTTGCGCGCGTCCCGCTACGACCTCGTCCTCGATGCACAAGGCTTGCTGAAATCGGCGCTGGTGGCGCGGCTGGCGGCAGCACCAATTGCCGGCTTCGACCGCTCGAGCGCACGCGAACCGTCGGCGACAATGTTCTACGACCGGCGATACTCGGTGCCGCGCGACCTGCACGCCATCGAACGGACGCGGCGGTTGTTCGGGCTGGCGCTAGGTTACCAGCCCGATCTCTCCAACCTCGATTCCGGCATAGTGCCGCCAGCCGACGGCTCGGCCTCGATCGCCGGCCAAACTGCCTTCCTGCTGCACGGCACCAGCCGCGAGGACAAGAAATGGCCGGTTGCGGACTGGATCGAAATCGCCAGGCTTCTCGTGGCACGAGAGATGACCCCGGTCACCACCTGGTCGAACGACCGGGAACAGGCGGTTGCCGAAGCGATCACCCGCGCCGTTTCGCAAACCGTGGTGGTTCCCAGGTCGCCGCTTGCCGAGATCGCCGCCGTCATCGGCGGCTCGGCGCTGGTCATCGGCGCCGACACCGGCCTGACCCATCTCGCCAGCGCCTTCGGCGTACCGACGGTGGCGGTATTCCTGGCGACGGAGCCCGGCCTGACCGGCCCGCGCGGCCCATTCTCATCGACGCTGCTGGCCAAGCCCGGCCGCAGCGTCACGCCGCCGGCGGTGATGGCGGAAGCTGAGAGATTGCTGGCGCTTAAATTACAAGGCGCTGCATAGGACCTTTTCAGAATTCGCTCTGGCGAGTCGAACAGCGTGGTTTTCGAGAACCGGAGCGGAGCGTACTTAAAGTACGTGAGCACCGGAAGCGCAGAAAACCGCGCTAGTCGGCCGCCAGAGTAGAATTATCAAAGGTCCTAAATGAACTGCACCTGGACGATCTCGTAGCCCCTGGCGCCGCCCGGTGCGTTGACCTCGATGGCATCGCCCACTTCCTTACCGATCAGGGCGCGGGCGATCGGCGAGGAGATCGAGATGCGGCCGGACTTCACGTCCGCTTCCTGGTCGCCGACGATCTGGTAGGTCTTTTTCTCCTCGGTATCCTCGTCGACCAGCACCACGGTGGCACCGAACTTGACCTTGTCGCCGCTGAGCTTGGTGACGTCGATCACCTCGGCCCGCGCGATCAGGTCCTCGAGTTCGTTGACCCGGCCCTCATTGAGGCTCTGTGCCTCTTTTGCCGCGTGATATTCGGCATTTTCGGAGAGGTCGCCATGCGAGCGCGCTTCGGAAATCGCCTCGATGATACGCGGCCGCTCCTGTTGCTGGCGCCAGCGCAGTTCTTCCTTCAATGACGCGAACCCCTCGCCTGTCATCGGGACCTTGTTCATAATGCCTGACCTTTCCTGCCGCCGCCCCCGTAATCGGGAGCGACCTTGTCGATGGTACAAAAAGAAAACGGTCCGGCAGCCTCGCTAACGGAACCGTCTCATCACAATCTTTGCAAGATATAGCAATCTTCGCGGGTTTTTCACGTCCAAAAAGTCGGATTTTGAAAAATCATCCACCGATTGCGCGGCTGACCTAACGTCAAGGAGCGCATCACGTGTACCGTGATGCCAAATTCCAGTTCGGAGCAGCATGCGAGCACAGCAAAAAACCGGCTGCGATCGCCGCAGCCGGTTTGAGCAGCGTCCGGAGGTCGGATCAGCTCCTCATGAAGTGATCGATCTGCTCCGACAGCATGCCGTATTCGCGCGATCCCTTGCCCGTGCGCTTCTCGATTTCGCGGAGCTGTTCCTGGGCGCCGGCAAGATCGCCGATCTGCAGGTGCGCCTCGCCGAGATATTCGCGTACCAGCGTGTAGTTCGGGTCGATGCGCAGCGCTTCTTCGTAATAGCCGAGGCCGACGGTGACGCGGCCGGAATGGCGGTGCGAATAGCCGAGATAGTTGAGGATGCGCGGGTCCTGCTTGTTGGCGGCGAGGCTGAGCACGGCGATCGCCTCGTCATAGCGTCCATCCATCGCCAGCGCGCGACCGGCATCATAGATGCTGTCGTCATCCAGCATACCTTGCTTCGGCGAGACACATTTCTTCTGCTTCTTGTCCCAGGCCTCCCCCTTCTTGCACTGGCTCTGGCCGCCGCCGCCATTGCCGCCGCCGCCTTCACCAGCCGAAAACGCCGGAGCCGCAATCAGCGGCAGGGCGGCAATGGCCATGGCGTAAATCAGCAATCGTCTGCGCATTACACTCTCCTTTGAACCTGACAATGCAACACTAACGCCGGGTCAAAGCCGTTTCGTCCCGGAAAATGTCATCCTATCTCAAAACCGCGATCTCTCCCAGCAAGGCCATCTTATTCCGGGAAGAGAGGGCATCATAAATCATGGTTCGCGATTAACGCCCACGCGCAAGAGAACGTGACGAGCGCTGCAAATCCGCTATCATCGGGCCGACCGAGCACGAAGCAGGGAGACGGCCGGTGCAGCAACGCGTTGAACGAGACTGGGAGCTTTCGATCGGTCCCGACACCGTGCGCCTGTTCATCCTGAAGGCGAAGGCGCTCAGCGCCGCCGTCAACGAAGACTATGCCGACGGCGCCGAGCACGAGGTAGAGCTCGACGGCAACGCGCACGACAACCACCATCATGACGGCCTTGCCGAGGAAAGCTCCGAAGATCTCACCGAGGAAGAACTGCGCGAGCTGATCGACGATCTCAATGTCGACGAAGCGGCCGAACTGATTGCGTTGGCCTGGGTTGGCCGCGGCGACTATGACGCGACGGAATGGACGGACGCGCTGACCGCCGCCCGCGAGCGCGCCAACAAGCGCACGGCAAAATATCTGCTCGGCATGCCGCTGCTGGCGGATTGGCTCGAGGAGGGGCTGGAAGCGATCGGCGCGTAACAGCGCGGTTACCGATTGTGATCGCCAGCCCCCTTCGCCCAAGGCAACTTCCCTGCATTCTGGCCGTTGCGATACAATGGCGGCGTTTGGCTTTTTCAGATTGGGCAGATTGCTGCTGGCCGTTGCGGCTACGCCGCTGGCGGGACCTGTTTCAGCCAAGGCGCCCGAGCTGCCGCAAACTGCGCCGGTACCGCAGTTCAACCGGGAAGCCACCTCGCCATCGCCAACCGAGATCCCGGTCCCCGAACCACGCCCCGCTCCGGAGGCTGAGCGGCCCAAAAACGGTCAGCCTCAAAACGATCAGCCCCAAAATGGCCAGTCCAGGACCGAGCAGCCGAAGCCGCCGGCGATCGCACCACAGCCGCCTGAAAAGCCGGCGCAGGCCGAGCCGCCGGCAAACCCATCGGTCGCGCCACCAAACCCGGCCGAGGCAGACAAAAAGGCGGAGCAAGAAATCCTTCCCGATCCTCGATCGGTCGCAATTGCCGAGAAAGAAATGCCGGCCGAGGAATTGGCCTGCCGCAGGCGGCTGAAATCGATGGGCGTCGATTTCGAGGAGCGCAAGCCCGAGCATGATACGGCGGTCGGTTGCTCGATCCCCTACCCGATCGTGCTGAGGACGCTCGGCAAATCCATCGCCATCGGCCCGGAGCCCGAGCTCAATTGCCAGATGGCTGAAGCGGCCGCACGCTTTGCTGCTTCGGTCATCCAGCCTGCTGCAAAGGCCGAGTTCGGCATGGATATCAAATCGATCGGCCAGGCCTCCGCCTTCGTCTGCCGGTCGCGCAATGGCGGCGGCAAATTGTCGGAGCACGCCTTCGGCAATGCGCTCGATATCGCCAGCTTCACGCTTTCGGACGGGAAGGAGATCGATGTCGGCCCGGCGCCGCCGGAAAAGGACGCGAAATTCCTGGACACAGTGCGCAAGGCAGCCTGCGGACCGTTCAAGACCGTGCTTGGCCCCGGCAGCGACGCCGATCATTCGCAGCATCTCCACTTCGACCTCGAACCGCGCCGCAATGGCGGCACGTTTTGCCAATAACGCCGGCCGCCGATAGCGGGCGCCGCAATTTTGCCGCAGGCGTGAACGGCGCCGCTGATTTTTCCTTTACTCTTCAGGTTTAGAGTCTGTGCCATCTGGGGACAGGAACCCTTCCGATGGCCGGGCTACTTCGCGCTGCGCTTGTCGCTGCGCGGCACACAGGACGCGCGCGCATGGCCGGCAGGCTTGCCGTCGTGCTTGCCATTGCGGCGGTCTCCGCCTGCAACACCGGCAGCGTGCTGTCGCTGCAGCCGGCCGTCGACGTCGGCAGCCAGACCGCTGCCGTTCCGCCCTATTCCGACCCACAATATTCCGGCCAGCAAGATTCCGGCCCAGAATATTCCGGCATGCAGCGCCTCGTCCCATCCAACCCCTATATGACGGCCGCCTATCCGCGCATGGAAAATCCGATGTCGCCGGCCGAACAGATGCCGGCCGCAGAGCTCGATTGCCGCAAGGAGCTGAAACGCCTCGGCGTCGTCTACACCGACGTCGCGCCGATCCATGAAGGCCAATGCGGCATCGATTATCCGGTCAGGGTCTCGGCCATCGGCAGCGTCGCGATGAAGCCGGCCGCGACGCTGACTTGCGACATGGCCGCCAGCTTTGCCGGCTGGACCAGGAATGAACTCGTCCCGTCGGCCCGCTGGCGCTATTTTTCAGGCGTCAAGACCATCCACCAGGGCTCGAGCTATTCCTGCCGCAGGATCGCCGGCGAAGGTGTTTTGTCGGAACACGGCAAGGGCAATGCGCTCGACGTGATGAGCATCGAGCTTAATAATGGCGACGACATCGACGTCCGCAAGCCCGGCCTGTTCGCCTTCCGCACGCGCGGTTTCCTCAACAATGTCCGGGCCGACGGCTGCCAGTATTTCACCACCGTGCTCGGCCCCGGCTACAACTACGACCACCGCAACCATTTCCATTTCGACATCAAGAACCGCAAGAACGGCTATCGCGCCTGTCGCTGATTGCAGCCCCTGCCCAAGACCTGCTGCGCCGATTAAGATGGTGCGCAGACGCTTGGGTGGTGCCTCTTGAGCCAACGAAGCCTTCGACGACGTGCAACGACCTGGCTGGTGGCATGCTGTGCCGCCTATCTTTCGCTCGCCTATTTCGCCGCGCCTGAGTTCTGGACGTTGCGGGACCGCAATTTTCGCAATCAGCAATTCGAGATGGTGACGCACACGCCGCAAGGCATTCCAGGCGATCCGATCAATGTCGGCCTGGTCGGCACCAAGAAGGAGCTTGTCCATGCCTTTGCCGTCGCCAGCTGGGATACGGCAGACGCGGTCACGCTGAAGACGGCGATCGAGATCGGCGAAAGCGTGCTGTTTAACCGCCCCTATCCCGACGCGCCGGTCAGCCGGCTTTTGTTCGAAGGACGCGCCCAGGACCTAGCCTTCGAAAAGCCGGTCGGCGACAGCGCCGACCGGCGCCACCACGTCCGCTTCTGGCAGACCGCTGCGACCGGAGACGACGGCCGGCCGCTTTGGCTTGGCTCGGCGAGCTTTG
Organism: Mesorhizobium sp. M1334; assembly: GCF_040317995.1. Classification (NCBI taxonomy): domain Bacteria; kingdom Pseudomonadati; phylum Pseudomonadota; class Alphaproteobacteria; order Hyphomicrobiales; family Phyllobacteriaceae; genus Mesorhizobium; species Mesorhizobium sp. M1334. The sequence goes on along the minus strand of NZ_JAMYLM010000006.1, from coordinate 155,398 downwards.
ACCGCGGCGTCGGCCTCAGCCATGACACCGGCGCGATCACTCATCACATCGGCCCCGACATCGACGCCGAGCGCGATGGGCTGATGCACGACCTCTCCGCCGCCGGCATGCTGATCTCGACCAGCGAGATACCAGGCGTCGGCGCCACAAAGACCGGGCGCAACGGCGAAGGCGATCCCTATTTCACCGACGGCAAGGCCATCATCGGCGTCCTGCTGCAACTGCCGTAGGCGCGCAATCGGCCCGTCTGACAGCCATTTCGTCCCGACGGGCTCAGGGGACGGTGATCACGATCTTGCCGAACGGTCCCGTCTCCAGACGCTCGAATGCCTGCGGCACCTCGTCGAAGCCAAACACCCTGTCGATCACCGGCTTGATCGCGAGCGTCTCGATCGCCTGGTTCATTCGTTCGAAGGCGCGGCGGTGGCCGATCGATATGCCCTGCACGACGATCCGGTTGCGCAGGAACGGAATGATCGGGAAACTGAGCTCCATGCTGCCGAGAAGGCCGATGAGCGACAGCCTGCCGTCGGCGCCCAGCGCATTGAGCGAGCGCCGCGCATTGTCGCCGCCGACCATTTCCAGCACGTGCCTGACGCCGGCGCCGTCTGTCAGCTCGCGGGCGACCTCGTCCCATGCCGGATGGCTGCGATAATTGATCCCCTTCCAGGCGCCGAGCGCTTCTGCCCGCTCGAGCTTCTCGTCGCTGCTCGAGGCGACGATGGCGCGCAGGCCGAAAGCGGCGGCGAACTGCAGCGCAAACAGCGACACGCCGCCGGTGCCCTGGATGAGAACGGTCTCACCCGGGATAGGTTTGGCCGCCTCGACCAGCGCGAACCACGCCGTCAGCGCCGCGATCGGCAACGTCGACGCCTCGACATCGCTGAGCGACGGCGGCGCCGCCACGGCGGCATCCTCGTGAAAGAGCACATGCTCGGACAGCATGCCGGGCAGTGACGAACCAAGCGTATGCTTGTGCAGCACCGGCGGGGCGTTGCCGTCCGGCCAGTCGGCGATCACCTGGCCGAGCACCCGCTGCCCGATGCCGAAGCGGCTGACTTCGCTGCCGGTGGCGACCACTTCGCCAACCGCGTCCGATGTCGGCACGAACGGCAAGCTGAGGTCCGGTATCAGCACGCCATCGACGATCATCCTGTCCTTGTAATTCAGCGATACCGCTGTGACGCGTACCAGAAGATCATGCGGCCCGGGTCGGGGCAGCTTTCCCTCGGCCGGATTCAAACTGGACAGGCCGAAACCGGTCATCTGCCAGGATCTGTTTTCAGTGCTCATTTGGTTCGCGCTCCGTGGTTGATGGTGCGCGAGACATTTATGCCGTTTCACTATGGAGAAAAGTGCTTCCACGTGGCATGTTCCGCAACAGATTAAGGAGCAAAACTCTACAATAGGAGCGCTTCATTGGAATCGGCCAATTTGCAAGGCATCGTCGCATTCGTTCACGCGGTGGAGGCCGGCAGCTTCACCGGCGCCGGCGCGCGGCTGCATGTCACGAAATCGGCGGTCGGCAAGTCGATCGCGCAGCTGGAACAGCGATTGGGCGTTCGCCTGCTCAACCGCACCACCCGCAGCCTGAGCCCGACCAGTGAGGGCCTGAGCTACTACGAAGCCTGCGTCAGGGCACTGGCCGAGATCGAAGCCGCGCAGTCACTGCTGGCTTCGCGCAAGCAAGTGCCTTCCGGGCGGCTGCGTGTCGACCTGCCTTTGGCCTTCGGCCGGCGGTGCGTCGCCCCGGTTCTGTTCGACATTTCCAAAAAATTCCCGGATCTGACGATGGAAATCTCGTTCAACGACCGGCGCGTCGACCTGATCGAGGAAGGCATCGACCTGGCGGTGCGCATGGGCGACCTCGACGACAGCTTGTCGCTCGCCGCGCGCCGCATCTATGCCCAGCGTTCGGCCATCGTCGCCGCCCCCGCCTATCTCGACGCCCATGGCAGGCCGCACTCGATCGAGGACCTGGCCAGGCACAGCCTCATCGGCTACGGCCGCGACGGCACGGTCCATCCCTGGAGCGTCAGGCATGCCGACGGCCGTCTCGAAAAATTCGCGCCCAAGGCGCGGCTGGTGCTCGGCCACGGCGAACCGATGCTCGATGCGGTACTGGCCGGCTGTGGCATTGTCTATCTGCCGACATGGCTGACGGCCGGCAGCATCAGGCGCGGCGAGCTCGAAATGGTTCTGTCGGACTGTCTTGTCGAAAACACCGTGGTGCATGCCATCTGGCCGGTAACACGCAATCTCGCGCCAAAGGTGCGCGTCGTCGTCGACGCCCTGATCGAGCATTTTTCGGCGCCGCCCTGGGATGCGGCATGGGGTGCCGCCTGATTGCCCGGCTCGCTAAATTTAAAAAGCGCGACCGTCCTATTTTCGAAAACCGCGCGGCAATGCTATGGACCCGGCATGCTTTATGCTGAAATTGCCATCGTGGTCGTCCTCATCTGCGTGAACGGCCTTCTGTCGATGTCCGAACTCGCCATCGTCTCGTCGCGGCCGGCGCGCCTCAAGACGATGATCGACCGCAACGTCAAGGGCGCCGGCCGGGCTCTGGCGCTCGGCGCCAATCCGGGAAAATTCCTGTCCTCGGTGCAGATCGGCATCACGTTGGTCGGCGTCTTGTCCGGCGCCTTTTCCGGCGCCACGCTCGGCGAGCGGCTGGCCACCTCCCTGGCGTCGGCCGGCATCCGCGAAAACCTCGCCGATCCGCTCGGCGTCGGCATCGTCGTCGCCCTCATCACCTATGGCTCGCTGATCATCGGCGAACTGGTGCCCAAGCAGATCGCATTGCGCGACCCCGAACGGGTCGCCGTCAGGGTCGCCCCGGCAATGACCATCCTCGCCAGCGTCTCGGCGCCGCTGGTCTTCCTGCTCGATTTTTCCGGCCGCGCCCTCCTGTGGCTGCTTGGCCAGCGCGGCCAGAGCGAGGACAAGGTCACCGACGAGGAGATCAAGATGCTAGTCGCCGAGGCCGAACACCATGGCACCATCGAATCCGACGAACGGCGCATGATCGCCGGCGTCATGCGGCTCGGCGACCGTGCCGTGCGCGCGGTGATGACGCCGCGCACCGAGGTCGACTGGATCAATCTGCAAGCCGACGAGGCGGCCATCAGGAAGCTGTTGATGGAGACCCAGCATTCGCGCCTGCCGGCCGGCGACGGCGGCGTCGACGCCATGATCGGCGTCGTCCAGACCCGCGACGTGCTGGCCGCAATGCTCGGCGGCCGCGCCCTCGACCCGCGCCGGCACGTGCGGGTCGCGCCAATCGTGCATGACCAGGCCGACGCGCTGGACGTGCTTGCGACGCTGAAGGAATCCGACGTGCCGATGGCGCTGGTGCATGACGAATACGGCCATTTCGAAGGCATCGTCACCCCGGCCGACATTCTGGAAGCGATTACCGGCGTCTTCCGTTCCGATCTCGATGCCGGCGAAGAGGAAAACGCCGTCAAGCGCGAGGACGGCTCATGGCTGCTCGCCGGCTACATGCAGGCCGACGAGATGGCGGACATTCTCGGCATCGACCTGCCCGAGAACCGCGACTACGAAACCGTCGCCGGCTATGTGCTGTCGCATTTGCACCATCTGCCGGCGACCGGCGAATGCGTCGACGCGCAAGGCTGGCGCTTCGAGGTCGTCGACCTCGACGGCCGCCGCATCGACAAGCTCATCGCCACCCGCCTGCCCGGCGGCCACCGCGAGGTCGTGCGGTAAGAAGCGGCGCGGTCGGTCTGACCTATTGTGGACGTTGAACCGTATTTCGCGGCGACTGCCACCGACCGTAGGTCAGAGCCAGGCCCGGCAATTGCAGGACGTATGCCTATTTAGCGATCAATCGATCGCCTCGATGCCTTGCGCCTTCAGCCGTTCGATATGGTCCTTCATCTCTTTCAGCCGCTCGGGCGCGTGGCCCCTGCCACTCGGTGACCTCGCTCGTGATCCTGAGCGGCTGGCGGGAGCGATAGGACTGCGTCGGATTTGCCGGGAAATTTCTTGTCCGTAAGGTTGGGGTCGTCCGTGATCGGGCCGGTTGGTTCCACAATGTAGATCCTTTCGCGTCCGTCACCGGCGGCCAGTTCTGCACCCCAGATAGCCGCATCCAGAGTGCCGGTCAGATAGACCCAGGCTGCCTGCTTTCGTGCGCCGTAATTGGAGCTGTAACCGACTTCGATCAGGTCTCCCGGTTTAAGGTCGGCCCGGGTGCCGTGGTAGAATTGGCGCGGCTTGTCGGAGGCTGTCATCGGCTCGCTACTTATCCTCGCTGTCTCAGGCATCATGGTTTCGTGGCGCGCACTATTTCATGCACGTCATCGAATCAAGCGTCTGGCAGTGCGGTTATCGGACCTCCGCTCTCGGCAGTCCTGATATCTATGTCAGTCATCCCGCCCGATGCACGCTATCGGTCGGCCGCCGGCGTGGTTATTATAGACGCCCTGTACCGTCGCTATGGTGAACAAAATGGATCTGCAAGCCTTCAGGGATTCGATTGCCGAACCACAGCCGCCAGCCGGCTTGAGTCCTGCCCTGCAGGCGCTGTGGTGGGATGCAAAGGGCGATTGGGCTAAGGCGCACGAATGCGCGCAGCAGCGCGACGATACGGCCGGCATGCACGTACATGCCTATCTCCACCGCAAGGAAGGCGACCAGTCGAATGCGGAATATTGGTATCGCCGCAGCAATGCCGCGCCGTCGACCTCAACGCTTGACGAGGAATGGGAGGAGTTGGCGCGTACATTTTTGCAGCAAAGCTGACATGCTCGGTCACGGCAAAATAGCCGGTCCTGCAAGCACTCGCCGGGGTGTCAGCTGGCGCCCTGTGGCTTGTCCCTGCCGTTCCATTCCGCGTTGCGCGCCCGCGCCTCTTCGGCGATCAGCTTGAACTCCCGCATCTTCGCAGCCTCGATGGCGAATGCGCGGCTTGGCAGGACGCCGGGGTCCTCCTGACTGTTCTGAAACTGAAAACGGTCCTCCAGTTCGGCCCATGTTCGCTCGGGCGCCGTATCCTTGCTGGCAAGCAGCGCGACGACCAGCGCCAAAGTCTCGCGCTGGGCGTTCAGCCGCCCTTCGATCTCCTCAATCGGCAATTCGGACATGCGGGTCGCTTCCAGTTTCTCGCTCAACGGCAAAATCGCACCCTTGTTCCGACGCCGATGCACTGCTGACTTTATCAAGCTCGGACGGGCCCGACACCATTCACTTTCCGCTGGTGCCGAAACACAACAGAACACATCTCCATCTTGTGGGTTCGGTTAGCTGTCCCGCACCAGATCACAGGCCGTCATTTTCGAGAACGACCATAGGGTGTTACGAGCACTGGAACACTGGAGAAGCCCTGGTGCTGTTTGCAGCCGGCGTCTCGAGCGGACGCTGTGAAACCTTCTGATTTTTAAGCCGTTATCGCCGGATGCCCCAAGCTAAATTCAAGCTGAAATCGGTTGATGGCGCCCAATCGCGCGATGCCGAGAAGTCGCGCCAGACGACTGTTGATGTCGCGTCCGAGGTCGTCGGCAAGCCCGCGCCGCCGCCGGATGTCACCGAACCCGATCCTAAGCTGACACCTGAAGAGGCCGAGCGGGCGCGCAAGAGATATCTGCTTAAGCGCTTCTGGATCAGCGCCCGCGGTTACTGGAGCGGCAGTGGCGACAGGGTCGCCTGGCCGTTGACGATCGGGCTGTTGGTCCTGATCGTCGCCAATGTCGGCTTCCAGTATGGGATCAATGTCTGGAATCGCGCAATTTTCGACGCCATTGAGCAACGCAATGCCCACACCGTATATTGGCTGAGCGCCGTATTCCTGCCACTCGTGCTCGGAAGCGCCAGCCTTGTGGTGGCACAAGTCTTCTTTCGCATGAAGATACAGCGCCGCTGGCGTTCCTGGCTCACCACCGCGGTCATCGCGCGTTGGCTGGCAAGCGGCCGCTACTATCAGCTGAACCTCGTCGGCGGCGACCACAGCAACCCCGAAGCCCGCATCGCCGAGGATTTGCGGATTGCCACCGAATCGCCGGTCGATTTCATTGCCGGTGTCATCGTCGCATTTCTGTCGGCCTCGACCTTCATCGTGGTGCTGTGGACGATCGGCGGCGCCCTGACCCTGACGATTGCAGGTTCGACCGTCACCATTCCCGGCTTCCTGGTCATCACCGCAGTGCTCTATGCCGCGATCACGTCCACCTCGATGGCGGTCATCGGCCGCCATTTCGTCCACCTCTCCGGGGAAAAAAATCAGGCGGAAGCCGAGTTCCGCTACTCGCTAACGCGCGTGCGGGAAAACGGCGAGAGTATCGCATTGCTCGGCGGCGAGGAGGAGGAGCGCAGCGGCATGGACAAGACATTCGCCCATGTGCTCAGGCAATGGGCGCTCCTTGCAGGCCAGCACATGCGCACGGCATTGGTGTCCCAAGGGTCGAGCCTGTTTGCGCCTGTCGTGCCGGTCTTGCTTTGCGCTCCAAAGTTCCTCGAAGGCAGCATGACACTTGGGCAGGTCATGCAGGCTGCCTCGGCCTTTGCCATCGTGCAGGGCGCGTTCGGGTGGCTGGTCGACAACTATCCCCGTCTCGCCGATTGGAATGCCTCTGCACGGCGCATCGCCTCGCTGATGATGTCACTCGACGGGCTCGAGCGGGCGGAACAGAGCAACACGCTGGGGCGCATAAAGCGCGGCGAGACCGGCAGCGATGCGATGCTCAGCCTGAACAATCTCTCCGTGTCGCTCGACGACGGCACCGCCGTGGTCAAGGAAACCGAGGTCGTGATCGAACCAGGCGAACGGGTGCTTGTCGCCGGCGAATCCGGCTCGGGCAAGAGTACACTGGTGCGGGCCATCGCGGGTCTGTGGCCATGGGGTAGCGGCAGCGTCAACATCCGCGCCGACAGACGGTTGTTCATGTTGCCGCAACGGCCTTACATCCCCACCGGGACCCTTCGCCGCGCTGTCGCCTATCCAGGCGCCGCCGACAGCTGGACGCTGGATAAGATCAAGGCTGCGCTCGACAAGGTGGGACTCGACTACCTCAACGACAGGATTGAGGAGGACGCCCCATGGGACCAGACCTTGTCGGGTGGCGAAAAGCAGCGCCTCGCCTTCGCGCGTCTTCTGCTGCACCGCCCCGATATCATCGTGCTGGACGAGGCAACGTCGGCACTCGATGAGAAGAGCCAGGACAACATGATGCAGATGATCATTCGCGAATTGCCGAAGGTGACCATCATAAGCGTAGCGCATCGCGCCGAGTTGGAAGCTTTCCATAGCCGCAAGATCACATTGGAGCGGCACAAGGGCGGCGCAAAACTCGTCAGCGATATCGAACTCGTCCCGCGCAAGGACAGACGGAACTTGCTCATGCGCCTTCTGAGGCAACGGCGCGCCAACGGAAAGCCAGCGCGACCTTGAGCAAAGCGGCGCTGCCCTACGCAAAGAGTGAGGCCGCCGGTCGGACCAGGCGGATCTCCGGTTCGAGTCACTGCCCGCATCTGGTCCTGAAAGCACCAGCCGTGGTACCTTGGTTCCGGGCAGCTGCTGTCGGAACGTCGATGGCACGAGCGCATTTCCATGTCCGGTGCAACGCCGAGGCCAGCTGTGAAAAACCCGGGTTGATTTCAAAAGCCCAGATTGATTTCGAAAGCAAAGGGACCAGCAATGACAATCGCCAAGAACACGATCTGCCTTTGGTACGACAAGGACGCCGAGGCTGCGGCCCGTTTCTATTCCGAGACTTTTCCTGACAGCTCGGTGAAATCCGTCCACCGCGCTCCCAGCGACTACCCGTCCGGCAAGGCCGGCGACGTGCTGACGGTCGAGTTCACGGTCGCCGGCATCCCCTGTCTCGGCCTCAATGGCGGGCCCGCGTTCAAACACAACGAAGCCTTCTCCTTCCAGATCGCCACCGACGATCAGCAGGAGACCGACCGCTATTGGAACGCCATAGTCGGCAATGGCGGCCAGGAAAGTGCGTGCGGCTGGTGCAAGGACAAATGGGGCATCTCCTGGCAAATCACGCCGCGCGTGCTGACCGAAGCGATGGCCGCCGGCGGCGATGAAGCAAAGCGCGCATTCGAAGCGATGATGGAGATGAAAAAGATCGACGTTGCAGCGATCGAGGCGGCGCGGCGCGGCTGACAGTTCGGGGTCAGCCCGACGCGAAAAGATCAGGGCAGAGCGGCCGGAAATGCTGCCGGCCCACCTCCAGACAGGCGTGCGATGGTGTTGAACTGCGCTGAGTTTTACGACGCCGAACTGCGACGGCACAACGAGGTCTTCAGGGCTGCGGTCAAGGCGGGAACGCGCGATCGCGTGCTCGATATCGGATGCGGTTCGGGACAATCCTCTCGTGATGCCGCCCGTGTCGCGGTGGAAGGCAGCGTGCTCGGCGTGGACGTATCGGCGCGGATGCTCGAGATCGCCCGGAGCCGTAGCGCCGAAGAAGGATTGCGAAACGTCGCCTTCGAGCGCAGCGATGCGCAATTGCAGGTATTTCCGCCTGCCGGCTTCGATCTGTGCATCAGTCGCTTTGGTGTGATGTTCTTTGCCGATCCGGCGGCGGCGTTCGCCAATATCGGCCGGGCGATGCGACCGGGGGCGCGTCTTGTATGGATGGTATGGCAGGGCCCGGACCGCAACGAGTGGGCGACTGCCATTCAGCGGGCGATTGCGCCGGGGACCGCCATATCGGCGGGCGCCGCCACCCCATTTTCGCTTGGCGACCCCGCCATCACCGCGGAGATCTTGCGTGCATCCGGTTTTGTTTCGGTCGACTTCGCCGAAGTGCGTGAGCCGGTCTTCTACGGCCAGGACGTCGATGCGGCCTATGACGCTTTGCTTGGCCTGCAACTGGTCAAGGATCCGCTCGCCCGCGCGGATGTGGATGTCGACGCGGCGCTACGGCGGTTGCGCGATCTGCTCGACGCGCACTTGACCGCGGACGGTGTGCTTTTCGACTCGCGCGCCTGGATCATCACCGCAGTTCGGGCGAGCCGACAGTCACCGGGCGATTGACCCGTAGACGATCCTGTTCTCTCGGCCTTCCTGTCAGTCCATTTGCGGCGTGACTTCTGAAAGCAGCCAATCCCTGAAAGCCTTGACCTTGCGCTGACGGATCGCCTCCGGCGGGTAGACGAGATAGAAACTGGAAGGAGATTTCAGGGCGTGCCCGAAGGGGCGGACAAGCCGCCCGGCGGCAAGGTCCGCCGCAACCAGCATGGTCCGACCCAGCACCACCCCCTCGCCTTGTGCGGCCGACTCCATGGCAAAGGTGGCAGAGTCGAAGGTAATCCCGCTCTGCGGGTCCACGCCCTCGACCCCGGCGCTTGCTAGCCAGGTCGCCCAGTCGATCGGAAAGCTGTCACGGATCAGCGTGTGGTGTCTGAGGTCCTGAGGCGTGCGGAGCGGTTGCGCCCCCTCAAGAAGCTTTGGGCTGCACACTGGAAACACTTCCTCGCCGGTGAGGAACTCCGCCGTGAGCCCCGGATAGTTTCCGCTGCCATAACGGACGGCGAGGTCGATGCCGTCGCCGAGGAAGTTGGTCAGCTTCCCGCTCGTCGAAACCCGCACATCGATGTCGCCATGCGCACGGTGAAAGCGGTAGAGGCGTGGCACCAGCCATCTCCCCGCGAAGCCATCGGAGGTGCTGACGTTCAGTGTCGAGCTCGAATAGCGGGCCGTTGCCGCAGCAGTGGCGGCGGCCAACTGGTCGAGCACCTCGCGCACCGCCCGCGCATAGGGCTCGCCGACGGCGGTCAGGCTCACCGAACGCGTACCGCGCTCGAACAACTGCACACCGAGCTGATCCTCAAGGTTCTTGATCGCCCGGCTGATCGCACCGTGGGTGACATGAAGTTCCTCTGCCGCCTTGGAGAAACTCAACAGGCGCGCCGCCGCTTCGAAGCTCGGCAAGGTGGTGAGGGGAGGCAGCTTCCGGGGCATGGATCGATACCTATGTGTGAGCGATGCTCACACATTGTCGCCGATAAGTCGTTTGTCGTCCAGGCCGGAAGACGGCATGTTTGCTCGCGTATTCAGTCATTCACCGCCGCTGCAAAAGGCGACTTGATGTGACTGATACTCTCGCTGACGAAAGTCGCGGGGCAACTGCTGAAACCAAAACTGCCGCCACTCTGGGAGAGCACCATGACTGCCAAACGAGTTGAACCCATCGTCGACGTCCTGACCGGCATGGCCGGCCGCATCCTCGCATCGAGCAGCCGGCGCCGGACCGAGCGGCAGATTGCACGCTTCTCGACCCGCCGGCTCGAAGACCTCGGGTTTGCCCGCGACTGGGACGGCTCGGTCTATCGGCCGTCGGATCACCGCTAGCCCTGAACAGCGGACAGGCCCTTCGCCAAAGATCGCTGCCGCAAGGAATTAACGGAGAACGGACATGGCCACCATCCACCCATTCCTCTGGTTCAATACCGACGCCAAGGAGGCCCGCGATTTCTATCTCTCGGTCTTCAAGAACAGCAAAGCGCTCCAGACGCTCGAATACACCGACTGGGTGTCCGGAACCAACAAGACGGTCCCGCATGCCACCTTCGATTTCGAGCTCGAGGGTCTGCACCTTACAGCGCTCAATGCTGGGCCGCAGCCGCCTTTCAACGAGCGGCTCTCACTCTACATCGAGACCAGGGACCAGGCCGAGACCGACTACTACTATGAGGCGCTCACCGCCGGCGGCGGCAGGGAACAACCCTGCGGCTGGCTCACCGACAAGTTCGGCGTCTACTGGCAGGTCATCCCGGAAATCCTGCCGCGGCTCAGTGCCGACCCGGACCGCGAAAAGGCCAACCGCGTCCGGCAGGCGATGTATGGGATGCGCAAGATCATCATCGCCGACCTCGAAGCCGCCTACGACGGCAAAGCTTGACCCTCACCGAAATCGCAAACGAATGGAGACCTCCCATGACATCGCTCGTGGACAGGAAAGTCATCGTCATCGGCGGCAGCTCCGGCATCGGTCTCGGCGTCGCGGAAGCTGGTCTCAATTGCGAGCGAAGGTCGTGATCGTCAGCCGGTCGCCCGCGAAACTGCAGGCGGCCGGACGGACGCTCAATGCGGGGCACGTGACCAGCGTGGTTGCCGATATGACCGACGAAGCGGACGTCGCTCGCCTGTTCGAGGAGATCGGTCCCTTCGACCACCTGGTATCGACCGCCGGAACACTGCCGCCCGGCGATCCGATCGGCCGTACCGACATGGAGGCTGTGCGAGGCTTCGTCGATAACAAGCTGATTGGGGCCGTCATGCTCTCCAAGCACGCTGTGCGCACCCTGAAGGCCGGTGGCTCCATGACCTTCACCTCGGGCATCAACAAGGACAAGCCGCCAGTGCCGGGAGGCTCGGTCGTCTCAGCGATTGCCGGCTCATTCAGCTACTTCGCGCGCGCCCTGGCGCTCGAACTGGCCCCGACGCGCGTCAATGTCGTGTCTCCCGGATGGGTCGACACACCGATGTAGGACATTGTTGGAGAAGCCAAATCCAGCTTCTTTGCCGACATGGCTGCCCGGTTGCCGTCGAGAAAAATTCCGACCGCTGCGGACGTCGCCGCCGCCTATGTCTACCTCATGGAAAGCGAGTTCACGACCGGCGAGACAATCCGCATCGATGGCGGCCATAACCTGATCTAGCCGCCATTTGCACGCTGCCTGAATGGCTAGAGCCGGTATGACTGCTAGACCGGCGCACTCCTGCCGAAGGCGACGAACGCCGGCGGATCATGCCGGCGTAGCCCAATCGGGGTTTACATCGGCAGCCAGGTCCCTAGTTTTAGCGTTTCGCGCCGCGCACCCGAGTGTGTGGATGATCGAGGACGGGACCGTGAGCTCTGGCCGGCCCCTCGAAACTTTCAAAGGATGGCTATCATGACACAGGCCAAGAATGGCGACACCGTGCGCATCAATTACAACGGCCGCCTGGCTGACGGCACTCAGTTCGATTCTTCCGGCAACGAACCGCTGCAATTCACGTTGGGTGAAGGACAAGTGATCGCCGGTCTCGAAACCCATGTCGAGGGTATGGAGGTGGGCGCGAAAAGCACCGTCACCATTCCCGCCGACGCCGCCTATGGCCCCCACCGCCCCGAAGCGGTCATGACCGTCGACCGCGCCCGCGTACCAGACAACATCAACGTCGATCTCGGCACTCGATTGCAGGTCAGAACCTCAGAGGGGCGCCCGATGCCGGTAACAGTCGTCGGCGTGGACGACACCAGCGTCAAGCTCGACGGCAATCATCCTTTGGCGGGACGGGATCTGGTGTTCGACGTTGAACTGGTCGAGATCGTTCAGGCGGCGTAGGGCACGGCAAAGCGCGTAACGGCCATGATTTTCGGGTGACGCATTTCGACCGGCGGTTCCGGCGGTGCGTCGCCTGTCGGAGGCAAAGACCGCGGCGGCGGAAAATCGTGTAGCGTGCAGCCACCCATAGAGACATTCGGCATCTGGAATGTCCAATTCAGCGTCGCAGTCTCGAGGACCTGTGGACGACCTCGCTTGACAGCCGACTTCTCGTGACCGCAAAGTCTCGTGATGCGGGCGATTGGTTGGAATAGAATTGCGCGTGTCGGGGCAATCGTGCTGATGATCGGCACAAATGTTCCTGGGCCGGCGCGTTCCGACTCGCTCCTTCTCACAAGCCCGTCCCAGCCAGCCAATGTCGGCGATGCGATGCTGGCGGCTGCCAATTATCATGATTCCGGCGACTATGATCGCGACCTTGCCGCTGTGGCGAAGCAGGCAGGCGACTGGGTCGTCAAGCGCGCAATGGAGGTGCCTCGCCCCGCACTGGTGCTCGACATCGACGAGACGGCTTTGGCCAACTGGGAAGTGATCACACGTGACAATTTCGGCCGCCCGATCGGCGGCGCCTGCGACATCGCAATCGACGGTCCCTGTGGCTGGGCCGCCTGGGATCAGCTTGCGAAGGATCCGGCTATCGACCCTGTGCTGGAGGTTTTCCGGCAGGCGCGAACGGCGAAAGTCGCGGTGTTCTTCATCACCGGACGTCCGGAGGACCAGCGTCAGGCAACCGAACAGAACCTGCAGTCGGCCGGCTATGCCGGTTATGAGCACCTTTACATGGTCCAGCCCGGGGCCAAATACGGTTCCGCCGCAGATTTCAAGGCACCCATAAGGGCCGAAATCGAAAAGGCCGGCTACACGATAATTGCCAATGTCGGTGACCAGCCATCCGACCTGTTCGGTGGGTATGCCGAGAAGCTGTTCCTGCTGCCAAATCCATTCTACCGGGTTCGCTGACGGCCTGTACGGCACAAGCCCGGATCCTCGGCTCCTTGCCGACCACCTGCTAAGGTATCAAGACAACCTTGCCGGTCGCGCCGCGCTCCTCCAGCAGGCGATGTGCGTGGCTGGCCTGGTCGAGCGGGAAGCGGCCACCTTTGGTCACCACAAGCTGACCACCAGCGGCCAGATCGAAAAGTTCCAAAAGGCCGTCACGGAGCCCGTCCGTAGACAGCAACGGTAGCAGGGCAAAACCCCTCAGCGACTGGTTGCGGCCGATCATCGCCTCCATCTGCGGGGCGCCGAGCGCGTACCTGCCAAGTGCGGCAAACACCAGCTCTCCGCAAGGCGCAAGGGCCTCGAGCGCGGCCGCCGTCAGCGGGCCGCCGACGATGTCGTAGATGATGTCGACGCCAGCGCCACCTGTCGCTGCCCGGGCGTGCTCGGGCCAATCCGCGTTGCTGTAGTCGACGGCGGCATCGGCTCCCAGCGACAAAGCAAGATCGAGCTTGGCCTTGCTGCCGGCTGCCGCGATGACACGGCTCGCGCCGGCGCGCTTGGCAAGCTGGACGAGCAACGAACCGACGCCACCCGCGGCAGCGGCGACCAGCACCGATTTGCCGGCCGGCCGGCTTTGCCGCGATAGATGCAGCGCCGTCAGCCCTTGCACCATCAATGCCGTCGCGTCTTCGAACGAGAGCGCATCCGGCAGCGGCACGGCCAAGCTTGCGTCGATCGTCACATACTCGGCATAGCCGCCAAACGGCTGGCTTGAGGCGAACAACGGCGCAGCGACGCGCATGCCGAGCAAGGAAGCCTCCACCCCATGCCCAAGGGCCTCCACGATCCCGGCGGCCTCGACACCAGGGATCATCGGCAGCTGCGGCGTCACCGCATAGCGATCCGCGCGCATCAGCACTTCGAAGAAATTCACCCCGGCGGCCTGAACGCTGACCAGGACCTCGCCGGCTTGCGGCTCGGGCTTCGGCACCGCGACTATCTCGAGAACGTCGGGCCCGCCGAAACGGTTCAGTTGAATGGCTCTCATCGCAGGCACCGATCGCTGTTGGCATCGGCCGCTGTTTGCCACTATCTGCCTGGCTTCGACTACACACCGATTTGTCCGCTGCTGACCGGGAGGTGACCATGACCAAGCTGATCAAGAGGCTGCCGATGCTGCCGGCGGAGCGCGCGCTGAAAGTAATTTCGGGCCGCTGGAAGGCCGTCATCCTGTACCATCTCTTCGACAGGCCCCGGCGGCTGTCGGCGCTGCAGGCGCTGATGCCCGGCATTACCCAGAAAGTGCTGATCCAGCAGCTTCGCGAAATGGAAGAGCACGGCCTCGTCCGCCGCGAGATCTTTGCCGAGATCCCCTCGCGCGTCGAGTATTCGGCGACGCGGCTCGGCCTCAGCCTCGAGCCGATCCTGCTGGCACTTTGCCAGTGGGGCCAGCATCACGCCGACGAGCTGAATGAGATGGACCGCCTTGCCGATTGCATCATCAGGCCACGGCAAGCGCGGGACGCCCATGCGGTGTGAACAGAAAGGGCGGCGCATGCGCCGCCCCAATGCTTGGGAGAATTAATCCTTGGGAGGACTGTTCGAACCTGCTCAGGCCGCCTTGACTTCCTCGGCGACGGCATCGGCCTGACGCGCCGTCTTCAGCACCCTGGCCCACCATGCAATGTCGTTGACCAGCGCGGTTGCCGCCTGGTTCAGGTGCTCGAACTCGTCGAGCTTCTTGTCACCTTGCTTGACCGCAAGGAAATCAGCCCAGGAGATGTGTACCGCAGACTTCACCGGCGCCATCTGCAACTCGACCGCATGCAGCCTCAGCTGCTCGACGGCGCGCGCGCCACCGACGCTGCCATACCCGACGAAGCCGGCCGGCTTCTTGTTCCACTCGTTGGCGGCGTAGTCGATGGCGTTCTTCAGCACGGCCGTCGGGCCATGATTGTATTCGGCGGCGGTGAAGATGAAACCGTCGAATCCGGCGACCTTCTTTTGCCAGCGCTGCGCCACTTCGTTCTGCGACGGCGCCCAGGCGGAGGATGCGACCTCATCGAAGAACGGCAGCTGGAAATCGCGCAGGTCGACGACTTCGACGTCGATATCGGCATGCGACTTGGCGATCCTGGCAATCCATTGGGCCGGCACGTCGGCAAAGCGCGCGGCGCGGGTCGAACCAATGACGATGGCGATTTTGGGTTTTGACATAGAGGGGCTCTCCTTACAGCAATACTGGTATCGTTTAGATACCTGAGCTATATGAGTAACCGGCCGCTCAATGTGCAAGGAGGCACTTTTTTGTTACCAAGGCACCCGTACCGCACCGAGGACTGCCGCGCCGTCTCGGAAATCCTGCAGCGCGTCGGTGACAAATGGACTGTGCTCGTCGTTGGCAAACTCGGCAACGGGCCGCTGCGTTTCAACGAGCTGCGCAGCGCGGTCGGCGGCATTTCGCAAAAGATGCTGACCACCACCTTGCGCGGGCTCGAGCGCGACGGCTTCGTCACCCGCACCGTGTTCCCGACCATCCCGCCGCGGGTCGACTACGAATTGACTGACCTTGGCTACGAGCTGCTGGTGCCGGTCGATGCGCTCGGCGAATGGGCACGCAAGAACACCGAGCGCGTCAAGGCCGCGCGAGAAAAATTCGACGCCATGCACAGCTGAACCCTTGCGCTGTAAGGGTTTGAACCTGTCGGGGATGCTCCGGACGAGCCCTACTGCTGTAGTTGCATCTTGCTCTTCGGCAGCTTCTCGATCCGGTTCCATTTCGGGTTGGGACTGACCACCTTGCCGCCAATCGTGCAGGTCGTGGTCGTCTCCTTGCGGCAATTGCTCACCGTCGTGCCGCTGGTGTCGCATTTCGTCGCCGAGCAGATCTCGCACTTGGCCGCCTGCCCGTTGATGGTGCGGTTTTCCGATGTGCAGGTAGCGCCTGGATCGCCTTTCTTGACCTCGGCAAAAGCGCTTGCGGACGACAGGCAGAGCAAGGCTGCAAAGGCACCTGCCAGGGCAGCGTTCAGCATGTGTTGACGCATTGTCTTTCCTCCCAAGATCCCGCCGGTCGCGCTGCAGGCGCATGCGGGAACCCGTCGGTCAAAAACCACGCGGGACCACTGTCCGCATCCCCCGCGCGGGAGAGACTGCTGTTTAAATCCGTCTTCTGGAATCAGGCCGGGTCAGCCTTCGGCCGGAACCGCCTTCGGCTTGCCTTCGCCGTCCAGCGCCACCATAACGAAGTCGGCATGGGTGACCTTCTCCATCAGGTCGGAGAGATAGCGCTGCGCCCAGGCCTCGACCTTGAGCGTCATCGAGGTGCGGCCGACGCGTTCGACATGCGTATAGATGCACAGCGTGTCGCCGATCTTCATCGGTTTGGCGAAGGACATTTCCTTCACGGCCGCCGTCACCACGCGGCCCTTGGCACGCTCGGCGGCGCGGATGCCGCAGGCGAGATCCATCTGCGCCATCACCCAGCCGCCAAAAATGTCGCCTGCCGCATTGGCGTCCGAAGGCATAGCCAGCGTCCTGAGCGTAAGATCGCCGATCGGCCGCCCGTCCGCATAATGCACCATTGGCCAATCCTCTCGAACCGATCGCCCAGACCCCGTACCGTCGCGGCACGGACAGGTCAACGCCATTGAATGGTGTCGCGGCCTGCAGTTCGGGTATCGGTCGACGGTGTTGAAAGGATGCTGTGCGCAGCTAGACGAGCCCACCCAGTAGGATTGCATTCTATGGCCGAGGTGAGGAGGCTGGCGCGCCCGATGGCGTGACAGAACCAAGCCCTCGCCGATAGGCGTGCTTCACAAAGCGGGCCAGGGTGTCGGGACATAGGCGTAGGCGTTGCCGTCGCGGATGACATGACCGATGCCTGGAAAGGGCAGGTGCATACCCGCGACGAGCAGGCCATCCGCCGACACCATGTCGAGCACCTTCCTGCGTGTGGCGATTGCGGCCTCCTGGTCCACGTCGAAGGCGATTGCCCATTCCGGATGCGCAAATTGCAGCGCGGAGGCGTGGATGACGTCAGTCAGGAGCAGCAGGTTGGCATCGCCAGAGCCAATTCGAAGCGCGAGATGCCCCGGCGTGTGTCCAGGCGCAGGCAACGCCCTGATCCCGGGCGCGATCTCGACTTCGCCTTCGAGCTTCCGGACCTTGCCATGGTAAGGCACCAGCGATTTGCGCGCTATTTCGAAGTACGGCTTCATCTGGTCGGGCGCCTTGGACCGGATCCCGTCATCGTGCCAGAAAGCGAATTCCGGCGCGGCAACCACGACCTCTGCTGCCGGGAAAGCGGCCGTGCCGCCAATACCGACAAGGCCGTTGGCATGGTCGGGATGGAGGTGGGTGATGATTACCGTGTCGATTTCTTCCGGCCTGACGCCGGCGGCGGCGAGCGCCTCTGGTATATGTCCCAGTATGGGCCCCATCGCCAATGCCGTGCCGGTATCGATCAGCACCCGTCTGTCGCCTTTGGTGACAAGGTAAGCATTGACCGAGGTCGGAAGGAGTGTTTTTGGCAGGAATGCCTTTGCCAGCAGCGCTTCAGCGGCAGCGGTATCTGCGGAAGGGAAGAGTTCGAGGCCGAGATTGAGATAGCCGTCGCTCAGTGCTGTGATCTCAAGGTCGCCGAGCATGAACCTGTGGGCGCTCGCAAGCGAAGCCGGAGACGGGGCGGCGATAGCCGCAGCGTTGCTCCCAAAGAAGCTGATCGGGGGAAGTAGCAGGGCGCCGGCACTAAAGGTGCCGATGCCGAACGTTCGACGGTTGATATTCATCGTCTTGTCTTTCGAATTGCAGCTGAAAGCTGGGCGCAGGCTACGGGATCGCCGCCAGGGCGGATGCCGACCGCTCGGACCACTCCATGGAAGTGGAAGAGCGGGTCGGCGCGGTTCAACGGCGAACTCCTTGCGGCATCAATAATGCGCCTCATAAACAGCGGGAATAGCGATGGGATGCAGTTAACTGCTGCAGATTAGGCAGCAATCAATTTTCTGCGCCGAGCCGGAGAACGGCGGGGATGCTGAGCGAAATCCCCTTTTCGAACATCACCCGCATGGACTGCAAGCTATGATGCGCTAGCGCGCAGTGCAGGCTAGACTGGGCAAGATAGGTAGCGGATGACGGCTGACATGAAGCTTACCTTTCACCCACTAACGCCCGATCTGTGGCCCGCGCTCGAGGACCTGTTCGGTGACAGCGCCGTCTGCAGTCGTTGTTGGTGTATGTACGGGCGGATCGGTCGTTCTTATCGAAAGCGATCCGGTGAGGAAAACAAGGCAGCGTTCCGGCAAGCCGTCCAGCATGGTCCGCCTCCGGGTTTGCTTGCTTTCGACGGCGATGTGGCTGTCGGCTGGTGCCAGGTGACGCCGCGAGATGCCCTGCCCTGGCTCGATCGGCTATGGCAGCTCAAGCGTGTGGATGACAGGCCGGTCTGGTCCCTGTCCTGCCTCTACGTGCGAAGACAATACCGCCGGCGGGGCGTAACATCCCAGCTGATTGCACAGGCCCTGGAAGTCGCAAGGCGCGCAAACGCTCCTGCCCTCGAAGCCTATCCTTTCGACGCCGACGTATCGCCGAGCGCTTCCGGGAGCGGATATGCCTCCACCTTCGCGCGCGCCGGGTTCAGGGTCGTCGCCCGCAGGACACCGGCCCGCCCGATCATGCGCTATGATTTCAGGCAGATTGCCGATCATCGCCTGTGATGCTCGGTCGGCTTGCCTACAAAGCGTAGGCGAAGGCATGGCCAGCGTCCTGAGCGTCAGATCGCCGATCGTCCGCGCAGTGCACCCATGCGCGAAATCCCCACCAGATCGATCGTTGCGATCTCGTATCGTCATGTGGAGGATGCGTCAACGCGCCGGCGTCCGTTTTGGCTAAACCAGCAGCCCCTTCTCATCCAATTCGGCTATATCGGCAGGAAACAGTTTATCTTTGTTCTTTTCAATTACTGCCTGTAACTTATCAGATAACTCATCTAGATTTGAAAAAAACTGAACGTTCATATGAATATCGAAGTGTATCTTAGTGGGAGTTCCAGGCTTCATGACTCTGTTCTTGCTAGCAACATATACGACAGGCTTGGCTAAGGCTTCCGCGTAGCCGACCTCGAAATAGCATGACTGACGTTCATCCGTTAAGTCGGCTATCACAAACAAAGACGTTTTTATTTCGCGCTTTATCCTCGATACCAAATCGTCAAGGGCCTGCTCCCGATCTATCCGTATTGCAACTCCTCCAAACGCGGATATTACTTTTTCTACGACTTCGAATCGATCATCGAATTCCTTAAGAATGCGTTGCTGCTCTTGATCCCCGTGCTTAGCTCCTTGAATCGGAGTTACCATGAAGACGCGAGGTTTGTCAGTTGCGAGCAATTTCTGTGCTTGCTGCTGAAACCGACCAAACACATTCCTTTTTCCTTTTACAACATCGCTAAATGCCCCAGCCTTTTTGTCCCAAGCATCTTGTGTTTGGTAAACTCTCATCTCCAAAACCTGATAGCTCTGCGTCTTATTTCCCCATTTTGCAGTGACGACGCCGCTCGCAACAAATGGCATCACGATCTGGGATAACAATTGCTCCTCGGTCTTGTTCGGAAGCGTTTTTTGTCTACCCCCTGAAAGCATCGCTACCGCGTGATATCGCATCATTCCCCCGAAATTATTTTAAAGCCATTTTGTATATTTCTGTATGAACATCATTGAGCCAACCAGATGTAAATAGGCTAAACGCTGTTCCCGCCCTATTTGTGATATGCGAAGCGGCAGACGCCGGTCGCTTTTTTCACAGGCGATGCCGGAAGCTCCGGTGATGGCGGCGGTCCGCGGCGTCTAGGCTGGGCGAAATTCAGGGCCATCTTTATCCACCATGCAGACCTATGACTTCATCATTGTCGGTTCCGGCTCGGCCGGCTCGGTTCTGGCCGAAAGGCTGTCGGCTTCCGGGCGCTTCTCTGTGCTGGTGCTTGAGGCCGGCGGCAGCGACCGTCGCTTCTACGTGCAGATGCCGCTTGGCTACGGCAAGACCTTCTTCGACCCGGCAGTCAACTGGAACTACAAGGCCGAGCCGGACCCGGGTCTCGCCGGCAATGTCGACCACTGGCCGCGCGGCAAGCTGCTCGGCGGCTCGAGTTCGATCAACGCCATGGTCTGGATCAGGGGCGCGCGTGAGGATTTCGACGCTTGGGCAGCGGCCGGCAACCCGGGCTGGGGCTTCGACGACCTGCTTCCCGCCTTCAAGGCGCTGGAGGATAACCAGGCCGGCGCCGACCAATGGCGCGGCGTCGGCGGGCCGCTGCATGTCACCGACTGCTCGACCTCCGTCCATCCGCTCACCAAGCGCTATCTCGCCGCCGCCAATCAGGCCGGCCTGCCGCTCAACCCGGATTTCAACGGCGCCTCGCAGGAAGGTGTCGGCGTCTACCAGATCACCACCAGGAACGGCCGCCGCATGTCGGCGGCGCGCGCCTTCCTGCGCCCGGCGATGAAGCGCAAAAACGTCCGCGTCGAGATCAACGCGCTGGCGACCAAAATCCTTTTTGAGGGCAAGCGCGCCATCGGTGTCGAGTATCTCCAGAATGGCGCCACGAAAACCGCCGGCGCCGGGCGCGAGATCATCCTGTCGGGGGGTTCGGTCAATTCGCCCCAACTTCTCCAGCTCTCCGGCATCGGCCCGTCGGCGCTACTTGGCGCGCTCGGCATTCCTGTCGTTCACGCCAACGAGAATGTCGGGGCAAACCTGCAGGACCATGTCGGCGTCAACTACACCTTCAAGGGCAGGCAGCCGACGCTCAACCAGATCTTGCGTCCGTGGTGGGGCAAGCTGCTGGTCGGCATGCAATACGTATTTTTGCGCTCAGGCCCGCTGTCGCTGTCGATGAACAATGCCGGCGGCTTCTTCCGCACCGATCCGGCCACGGCACGGCCCAACATGCAGCTCTATTTCCAGGCGTTTTCGACGGTCATTCCGAAGAGCGGCGAACGGCCGATCCTGACGCCCGATCCGTGGCCCGGCTTTTCCATCGGGCTGTCCAACTGCCGTCCGTCGAGCCGCGGTGAAATCATGATCCGTTCCGCCAATCCGCGCGATTATCCCAAAATCGTCGCCAACGCGTTTTCGACCGAGGCGGATGTCGCTGAAATGCTGGCGGCGGTGAAATTCGTCCGGAAGATCGCCTCGATGCCGGCAATGGCCGAGATCATAGAGGAAGAGGTTTTGCCCGGTCCCTCGATCACCTCCGATGCGGATCTCATTCAGGATTTCAGGAAGCGATCGGGCACCGTCTATCATCCGGTCTCGACCTGCCGCATGGGGCCGGACGCGGCGCGCGCCGTCGTCGATCCGCGCCTCAAGGTACACGGCATCCAGGCGTTGCGCGTCATCGACGCCTCGATCTTTCCGGACAACATAACCGGCAACACCAGCGCCGCCGCGATCATGACCGGATGGAAGGGCGCCGAACTGGTTCTGGAGGATCAGAAATGAAAATCACCGACGTCAAGACCTGGGTGGTCGGCAATCCGCCGCCCGGCATCGGCGGCAAGTATTTCATCTTCGTCAAGCTCACCACCGATGGCGGCGTCGTCGGCTATGGCGAAGCTTACAACGCCACTTTTTCGGCCCATGTCACCGCAAAAATGGTCGAGGACATGGCAGAGCGCTATCTCGTCGGCCGCGATCCGCACGACGTCGAAAACTTCTTCCGCCGCGCCTATTCGTCAGGCTTCACCCAGCGCCCCGACGTGTCGGGCATGGG
The DNA here is from genome assembly GCF_040317995.1 of Mesorhizobium sp. M1334. Taxonomy (NCBI): domain Bacteria; kingdom Pseudomonadati; phylum Pseudomonadota; class Alphaproteobacteria; order Hyphomicrobiales; family Phyllobacteriaceae; genus Mesorhizobium; species Mesorhizobium sp. M1334. The sequence continues at coordinate 133,377 of NZ_JAMYLM010000006.1, read as the reverse complement.
CTGTTTCTCGGCGCTCGAAATCGCCTGCTGGGACATCATCGGCAAGGAGGCCGGCAAGCCGGTCTACAAGCTGCTTGGTGGCCAGGTGCACGAAACGCTGCGTTCCTATACCTACCTCTACCCGCACAGCGGCAGCGTCCACTCCGAGGACGCACGCGGCAAGAACGTCTACAACGACCCCGATCTGGCCGCCGCCTGCGCGCTCGAATATGTCGAGCAGGGTTTTAACGCGGTCAAGCTCGACCCGGCCGGCCCCTACACCGCCTTCGACGGCCACCAGCCGCGCCTCGTCGACATCGACCTCTCCGCCCGGATGGTCAAGGCGATCCGCGAGGCGGTCGGCACGCGCGCCGATATCCTGTTCGGCACGCACGGCCAGTTCACAGCTTCGGGGGCGCTGCGCATGGCCCGCGCCATCGAGCCTTATGACCCGCTGTGGTTCGAGGAGCCGGTGCCGCCCGACATGCCCGAGGTGATGGCGCAGGTCGCCCGTGCGACCTCGATCCCGATAGCCACCGGCGAGCGGCTGACGACCAAGTTCGAATTCGCGCGTGTGATCGAGAACCGCGCGGCGACCATTCTGCAGCCGGACCTTGGCCGCTCCGGCGGCATTCTCGAAACCAAGAAGATCGCCGCCATGGCCGAAGCCTATCACATCCAGATCGCGCCGCACTGCTATTGCGGGCCGATCGTCGGCGCCGCCAACATCCAGCTCGCGGTGACGCTGCCCAACTTCCTCATTCTGGAATCGCTGAAGCAGTGGGGCGGATTTCACGAGAAGCTGCTCAAGAAGAAGATCGAATGGCAGGACGGCAATGTCATCCCGTCGAAGGAGCCCGGCCTCGGCGTCGAACTCGATGAAGCCGTTTGCGAAGCGCATCCCTGGACCGGCAAGGACCTGCATTTGCAGATGATGCAGACACCGCTGATGCCGTGAGCGCCAGCCTGATCCGCAACGGCTTTTGCCGTCGCCGTCTACGACCGCGGCCCGGCGCCTGGTTCCTCGGCACAGAGGATTTGACGGGTCGCTTGCGTTGACGGACCGCATGCCTTGGTGATTAGCGCAAACGCCCATCGCTTCGTCATCCTGGGGCGGAGCAAGGAGCGAAGCGACGCGGCGCAGACCCCGGGATCCATGCCGCGACTTCAGAGCGCTGCTGCGGTGCAAAATTCTGCTCCGCTGCACTCTTTGATCAAGGTTACGGCATGGATCCCAGGGTCTCCGCGACGGAGCTTCGCTCCTGCTTCGCCCTGGGATGACGAAGTTGGGAGGGATTCGGCCAATCTCCAAGGTTTGCGATTTACCACCGACAGGAACGACCGACGTTCGCTGCCGATGGGCCGCCACCTGCCAAAATCACTGTTTCAAGGAATTGGTCGACCATGATCGTCAGGCTTCTGGAAGATGCGGTCGGAACCGATCTTCGCGCGCCTGGTTTCCCGGCCAAGTTCGAGGCCTGACATCAGGCAATTGTCACGCGATTTCAGCACATTGGCCGGATCGCTGGAATCACCGCCGAAAGAACTTGAATCAACCCCTCAATGCCTTGATTCAATATCTCAGCGTCAAGGCGCCGGGCAGGATCTCGAAGGCCGCCGGTATGCGACCCGGCGATTCGCCGTCTATGTCGATCAGGGCGGCGTTCTTTTGCACATCGCCGAGCGGCTCGACAACCACTTTCTTGCCGCGCAGGATGGTGATCGCCGGATGGTTGCGGTGCCGCCCGCCATAGAGCAGGCGGATGTCCCAGATCAGCTTCAGCTTGCCGGCGGCGCGCAGAATGACGATGTCAAACTCGCCGTCGTTAACCTCGGCATCGGGCGCGATCATCATGCCGCCGCCGAAGAATTTGCCGTTGGCCACCGCCACCAGTGCCATGCGCGCCTCGACCGGGGCACCGTCGTCGATGGTGATCGCAACGTCCTGGAAGCGGTAGCGGAGGAACTCCCAGACCGTGCGCCAATAGAACAACGCCTTGGCCGAAACCTTGCCCTTGCGCTTGTCGGCGTTGACGGCACGGTCGGTGACGCCGGAGAGCCCGAGGCTGGCGATGTTGATGAAATGGCGGCTGGCCAGCGCGCCGTGGTCGTCGACATAGCTGATGCACCCGGCATCGACCTTGCGCCCTTTGGCCTCGGCAATCCGCTTCAGTGTCAGGTCGACATTGTTCGACAGGCCGAGCCCGCGCGCGAAGTCGATGCCGGCGCCGCACGGCAGCAGCCCAAGCTCGGCCGTCCGGCCGCTTTCTCGGAAAGCTTTCAGCAGCCCGTCGGCGACCTCGCTGGCGGTGCCGTCGCCGCCGGCCGCGATCACCAGCTCGAAGCCGATGGCGGCAAGGTCGAGCGCCAGCCGTTCGGCATCGCCCTCGGCCTGCGTTTCACGCAGCTCGAAATCGCCGAAATGTCTTTTCAGCGACGCCGCAACCTCGGGCCAATGCCGCTTGAGCCTGCCGCCGCCGGCGATCGGATTGAGAACCACCGCGACCTTCAAGCCCGCCTCCCCAAGGCCATCGAACACGCCTTCCAATCATTTGCCGGCATTGAAGCCCGCGCCGGCCCGCGGGGCAAGATCGAATGTCCGACAATGCGGTTTCGGCTTCGAGGCGGCAAAATCCCGACCGGCGGCGGCAGAGATCGGAAAGTCGCTGTTTTGGCAGGGTCAGTCCCCGATAATCCCGCTATCCACAGGCATGCGGCAGTTCCGCCAAACACTTATCCGACATACATTAAACCTATCTCAGGCGGCTACGGATCGCCACGCCGAAAGGCAAAGCGGAACGGCGGATTTCCTGAGGCCCGTACGGCCCTGAACGAGAACAGGCTTGCCTGTTGGAGGGATGGAAGCCGAGACCTACGGGGCCGCGGAAAGCGTGCGAACGCCGACGGCGGACCGATGCTGCCATGAAGGACGGCAAAAACCTTCGATGGCGCGCCGGGCAAAGCTCGCAAGAGTGGAGACCGGCGTGGTCCGGAACGGACGCTACCCTCGGGTGGCGACTGGCAGGACCGTCAAAATCAAGGCCGGCATGGCGCGACACCTTTCGGGAGTTGCTGCCGCGACCGTGTCCTGATCTGACAGGGAGGCGCTGGGAGAAATCCCGGCGCCGACTGTCCTTGTGGCCCCGCCGGACGATTTTGCCGGCGACGCTTCACCCTGCGCCAAAATCAGCTACTATCCATTTGCCGTGGGAGGCCGGTTAAAAGGGCTGACGGCAGGGGGACATTTCATGACGCTCATCCAGAAGCTTGCTGTTGCCTATGCTTTCCTGTTCTTCGGCGTTGTTGCCATCGGCTATGTGCCGGCCTTCAACGATGCCGGCGGCAATCTGTTCGGCCTGTTCTCGCTGCAATGGTATGATGATTTGCTGCACGCCTTCTCCGGCGTCTGGGCGCTGGCGGCCGCCTTCATCTCGCACCGTCAGGCGGTGTTCTATTTCAAGCTGTTCGGCTCGGTCTATCTGTTCGACGGCGTGCTCGGCCTGGTCACCGGTTCCGGTTGCCTCGATGGCGGCATTTTCATCAACGGCTTCCGCTCCTTGAACGACATCGAATTCCCGGCCCGCTTCTTCGCCAACCTGCCGCACATCGTCATCGGCGGCTTCGCCGTCTATGTCGGGTTCTGGCTGTCGAAACGTGTGTACGACCATTTCGCAACGGCCTGACCGGCCATGTTCCTGTTCCGCTGGCTGAAGCGCATCATCAAGGCGATCCTCTGGCTCGTCGTCATTGTCGTGTTGATCCCGATCGCCGGGCTGGCCTACGGCTTTCTCACGACGCCGTCGCTGGACACAACGCAATTGCCGGGCGTCGCTGAGGGTGCCCCGCCGAAGGCGCTGGCCGACAAGGTCCGTGCCGAGATCCCCGGCTACCAGCGGCCGGAGGAATCGACCTTTCTTACTTATCCGGAATGGGCCATCGTCTACGCTGCCCGCGAATATGCCGGCTTCGTCGACAAGAACCAGCCGAGCGGTTTTCCCTATCTCTCCTATATCGGCCGTTTCTGGCAGGACTATGCGACGGTCATCCGCGCCAGCTCCGCCTACAAGTTCAACCTCGACAACCACCAGATGCTGGTGATCATCGGCACCAGCCACACGATCGAGCACGCCATCCAGTGGGCCTATGAAAATACGGTCGGCCGCGTCACCGAAGCGACAGCCGGCAAGCGCACCGCCGTCGACATCTACCAGGCCAAGGTGGCGGCGGAGTATGCCGGTTTTCTCGACCAGGTGCCGTGGTACCAGTTTCCCTATGCCGAAAAGCGTGCCGGCCTGTTCGCCGTCCAGCCGGCAGCGGACGACAGCGCTGTCCGTACCAGCGAACGCAAGCTCGCCTTCGGCCTCGCCGACACCATCAAGCAAGGCTACGCCGATCTGATCAAGTCGGCGCTCGCCGCCACCACCGATCCGGCCTTGCTCGACATTCACGTCTGGGCCAAGGGTCCGGTCAGCGAGGTGACGCGCAACGAGCCCGACACCTTGCTGGAGCGCGATCTCGGCGCCGACGGCACGGTCTTCGTCACCAGGCGCTATCAGGTGTTCACCGACATGATTCCGCGCCTGATCGGCAAGGGCGTCTCCTTCGTCGAGATCGGCGGCAATGACGAGATCATGGTCACCATGCTTTCCAACGACGAAATCAAGGTTCCCGAAGGTGCACGCACCTTGTTCAGCTACCCGCTTCCGGCGGAACCTTCGACGCGACGCACCGGCCTGACCGTCGCCGTGCGCAAGCTGCACATCGTGCTGCCGGCGTTGATGACGGCGGGCGCCAGGCTCGAGCACGTCTACGATTACTGAGGCCTTTCGGCCACAGCCGGCCCCGGCAAGACGTTGCGTGATGCTCCGCCACGCTCATTCCACAATCGCGGCCAAATCCCGCCTTGTTCCGCAACGATTGATGACGCCGCAGCAATTTGTCCTGCGCACATGGGCCAGGCAACTCGGAGGGACAAGACCGTGATCAAGACCGCCCTTGTCGCCATGACCATCGTCGGCTGCGATTGCGACGCCAGGCTTTGCGAGTATATCGGCGAGACGCCCGCCAAATGGTCGACCATCGCCGAATGCGAAGCGGCGATGAAAAGCCAGATGCTGCACGAGCGCAATTTTGACTATCCGCTGGTCTCCGGCATCTGCCGGACACAGGACTCGTCTTCGTCATCGCAGCTCGCGGCGACCGCTTCGGAGCCCGAATTGACGACGGCCAGCACGGCCGCGACAAACCCGTTGCCACCGGAGCTGAGACATCGGCCCAGTGCTTCCGTCGGAACGCAGGCAACGGCGACGGAAACGAAAGCCGTCCGGCCGGTCGCCTACGAAGCGGCGGTCGATGGCGGCCGCGCCGTGCTCTACCGCACGAAGGCGGGTTACGCCGTTGTCAAGACCGATCTCGGCCGCGCCGCAGCGGCAACGATCGGCATCGCCAAGCGCTCGGCGAACTGGCTGGCGGCAAAACTGCCTGACGGTCTGTAACCGACGCTCAGGCCGTGCCGATCAATGCCTTGATGGCGCGATAAAAAGTCGACGAAAACAGCTCACCCGGATCGTATTGCCGCTTCTTCGCCAGGAAGGACGGCAGTTCCGGATAGGACGCAAGCAGCTCCTTGCCCGTGTAATGGAGCTGGTAGGGCAGGAAGAAACGCCCGCCATGCTTGATCGTCACATCGATCAGCGCCCTTGTCAGCGCCCGCATCCTGGCATTGCCGTCGGCGTCGGTCGTCTGATTGATGTAGAGCACCAGCGAATAGGCCGGCTCCGGCGCATAATTCAGCGCCACATCCTCCCTGTGGACGATGCGCACCGACGCGTTGAGCACCGGCAGGCTCTGGTTGCGCAGGATCTCGCGCGCTTCGGCGATAAACGGGTTATAGGCGGCGCGCGGGATGAAATACTCGTGCAGGATGTCGGTTTCATCGAGCAGATCGTTGAACAGATAGGGCACTGAATCGTGCATCGGATTGTTGCGGGTGACGAGGCAGGCCTCGCCTTCGGCCATTGCCGTCGTGCGCGCCACCGTGCAGCTCTCGAATTGCGGCTCCAGCGTCTTTTCGGTGAACCATTTCAGTTCCTGGAACAGGCTTCCCCATTTCGCCAGGTTGATGATCACCCGTTTGAGCCCGACTGAACCCGGTTCGCCGATTGCCGGCTGGTCGGCCGGCGGCTGGTTGGCCACCTTGTCATAGCGGTAGACGATCATATCCTCGAGGAAATTACCCGGCGCTGTCGACAGGTGCCCATAAAATAGACCGATCGCCCTGTTTGGCTCCAGCACCTCGGCGAAAAACCTTGGAAAGTCGTCCGATTTGATGATCTCGCGCGAGGTCCGGTAGACGGCGTTGTCGACAATGTCGAGCGTCGCCTCCAGCACCACGCCGAACAGGCCGTAGCCGCCGACGACGTGGCGGAACAGCTCGGTGTTTTCGGTCGGTGAACAGGTTGTCACCGAACCGTCCGCCAGCATCACCCGCATCGATTGGATCGAGCCGGCGACAGAGCCGACCTGGTGGTCCATGCCATGCGCGTTGACCGACAGCGAGCCGCCGACCGAAAAGATGTCGGTCGACTGCATCGCCTTCACCGCAAAGCGCGGGTGCAAAAGGTTCTGGATGTCGTGCCAGCGCGCGCCCGGCTGCAAGGTCATCGTCTTCGCAGCCGGGTCGACGCTGACCTTGTTGAATTTGCGCATGTCGAGGACCAGTGCGTTGTCGTCGAAAGCGTGTCCGCCCATTGAATGGCGCATCGCCGCGACCGAGACCTTCAGGCCATTGGTGCGGGCAAAGGCCAGCGCGCTCGCAATGTGGTCTTCCTCGCTGACTTCGACAACGCCGTAGACCGGCGTCATCGACAGGCCGCTGGCATCGTTGATGTCGCCGCCCTTGGTCAGCCATGGCAGCGACGGATCGTAGGCTGGCGGGCCCTCCGGCGGCTTCTGCGCCAGATCGATGCCGTCAATGTCGGCGATGCGCCCGGAATTCTTCTGCCCCGAAGGACCGCGCGCCAGCCGCGCCACGGTCGTTCCGCCCCAGACCATCGCGCCGCCGACCACCGTCGCACCAAGCAGCAGCCGCCGCGACAGGCGAAACCCCTTGCGTTCTTCGACCATGACACCCCTCGCTGCCTCAGGGATAGCGCGGGTTTCCGGCAAAAACCAGAGCCGGAGTGCGTAGCAGAACTAGCGGCAGTTGCGGCATCAGCATCAGGGAGCATTTTCTTATGGTTGCAATTGAGGTATTATTCGCGCTATGATTGAAAATCCGAACGGATCCATGATGATGCTGACCATTGTATGGGCGCCCATTCCATGAAGCTCGTGTCCCGCGCGATACTGTCCCTGATGCTAGAGCTTGCTCCGATATGCGCCGAGGCTCACGACTCCAGTCAGGGCGACGACAGCGTCGTCGCAGTCGCGCCTGACGATCCAGATATGGCGGCGGCGACTGCACAGGCACGTGCCACCCTGGATGCATTCCTGGCATTATCCCAGACACCGCCACCTGGAACGGACACATTCAAACTGAAGGTGATGATCAAGGACGGACATGTGACCGAACACTTCTGGGTCATCCCGTTCCAGCGGAACGAAACCGGATTCGTGGGGATATTGGCGAATGAGCCACATAGCGTCCACAACGTCGTGGCTGGCCAGTATGTAGAATTCAACCGAGACGATATTTCCGACTGGGGATATACCAAAAACGGTCACCAGGTTGGCAGTTTCACCGTCTGTGTGATGTTCAAGTCGATGCCGAAGGAAGAAGTCGACTACATGCGTAGCCAACGCGGCTTCGATTGCTGACCGCCCAGCCGGACTACCTCGCCTCCTCGTCCTTCGCCCCGATCTTGCGCACCAAAGCCGCCGTCGCCAGCATCGCGCCCATGTCGGCGATCATCGGCGCGACATGCTTGGTGTAGTCGAGGCGCGTGGAGCTATCCGGGAGCTCGAAGAAATTCCTTTCCTGCGGCAGCAGGAGGAAGCCGTCGCTGCCGTTGAGCGCGACGCGTGCCGGATCGTTCGGCCGGGTCTCGCCGAGCCATTGCAGCGCCTGCGCCAGCCGGCCCGTCACCAGCGGCCGCGCCGCCTCGATATTGTCGGTGCGGAACTTATAGGCGGCGTCGAGTTCGGGTACGCCGCTGGATAGTTCCTGCATCTTGCCGCCGAAGATGCCGCGGAGGAAGCCGACGACCTTGTTGGTCCGGCGCGCGGCCACCAATGTGCCGGGGAACGGCACGATCGTCTCGAAAGCGACGATCACGCCCTTGAACACTGCCGTCGTGCTCTTGCCCGTCCCTTCCCGTAGATCTGCTTCGTACAGCTCGAATGGAAACCCTTCGTAGCGGCCGGAGAAAACATCGTCGAAAGACTGTCGGTTGAACGAACCAACCGTCTCACGCGGCAGCCGGTCGAACGAATTCGGCTTGACGTTGTTCCGATACCGCATGTCCTCGATGAAACCGAAGATGATCGGCAACAGCGTGCTGCGAAACGACTGCTGCAATTTGCTCGCTGGCTTGATCGCCCGGAAATAGAGCAAGATCGCTGCCAGGAGTCCGCCGACATAGAGGAACACATGCGGGGTCGAGACCCACTGCTCGTTCGGGTCGGCAACCCCGTTGAAGAGCCAGGCCACAAACACCACGAACGCCAGCACCAGCCCGATGAACAGTGGGACCCGCCAGCGCGTCCGGCGATGGGCCGAAGCTCTTTCGGCCTCATAGGCCTCGATATTCTTCCTGAGGCCGGCGATCACCGCTTCGCTCGGCATGAAATCCGCAGTTTCCATCACCCACCGCCGCCACAAGCCTGCCCGCGCTGGGCATGATAGCCGGTTTGGTGGACCGCGTCAGCGCAGCCGTCAGCGCCCGGCACTGAAGATCGCATCGAGGCGGGCCAGAACCCTTTGCCTTGGATTTCCCTTCAACATTTCAACCGGCACCAGCCGCTCGTGATCGCCGGCGCGCAGCCGCATGAAGGCATGCAGCCGGTAGGCGGCAATGGCGCCGCGCGTGCCGGGATCGGCGCTGATGTCGACGACGAGAATGGCACCGATGCGGCCAGGCCAAGGCTGGCGCGCGAAGGCGGTGCCGAAGAAATCGCCGAGTCCATAGGCGACGAGCGTCTTGCCGATCCGCTCGATCGGCTGCACGACATGGGCATGATGTCCGACGACCAGGCCGACGCCGTGTTCGGCCAGAAGCCGCGCCAGTGCCCGCGTCTTCGCACGTGGAAAATGCCGGAATTCCCAATCCCAATGCGGCACCGCGCAGAGGAGGTCGACACCCGAAGCGGCATCGCGCGGCCATTGCGCCGGATTGCTTTCCATCGAGACACGGCCCGCGAACTGAGCCGCGTCGGCATTGCGCCACAAGGTAAAGGCGGCAAGGCCTATTGTCAGCGGTCCCACCGCAAACCGCTCGACTGGAGCCCCAGCGCCGAGTGTGCGGATGCCCAATTGCTCCAGCGCGGCGACCGTCTCGTCGAAGCCGGCGATGCCCTGGTCGAGCACGTGGTTGTTGGCCAGCGACAGCACCAGTTTCTCACGCGAAATGCCGGCGGCGGCCAGCGCCTCGGCAAGGAACCGCTCGCTCATCGCGTGATGCGTGCCAAACCTCGTACCCAAAACAGCGCTCGGCCGTTCCACCACCGGGCTTTCGCAATTGCCGACCACGAGATCGGCCGAGGCGAACAGCGCCGCGATCGCGGGGTCGCAGTCCGGCGCGCCGCGATTGGCCACCGCCGAGATATCGCCGACGAAAGCCAACCGCACCGTGCGCGCCGGCGGCGGGTCGAGCAGGGCTGCGTCCGCCGGAGCAAAGCCGCGCGCGTCGCCATTGAGCGAAGGCCGGAGGAAGCGTGGCAGCCAGGACAGTTTGTAGGAAAGCGGATAATTCGACACGCGACGGCCCAATGGTTTGCCTTGTGTAGACCGCCAGCCGGATTGATTGAAGCGCTGACTGTTATCGTTGATCCACAGGGCTACAGGCGCGCGAACCAAATGCGTGTATGATCCGCTGCGGAGCGATAAAAGGGGCGATCACGATGATGCGTTATTCCAGGCTGATGGCATGCGCCATCGTTCTTCTCCTGCCGCTGTCTTCGGCCGGCGCCGCAGTGCCGGGTGCCGCGGCACTGTTCGAGGCAAAAACCGTGACTGAGCGCGACAGCGCTCTTGCCACGCTGGAAGCCGCCGCGCCAGGCGATCCGGCAGCCGCCTACGCCGCCGGCGCCGGCGAATTCTTCACCGCGCTGGAGATCCTGGCCGGCGGCCTGCACCGCCACGGTTTCGAAAGCCCGCGATCGTTCACGCTGCCGCTGATGCGGCTGCCGGTGCCGGACAACCCTGATCCCGAGCCACTGACCTACGGACAATTCCGCGCCATTCTGGTCGCCTTCCGCGACCGGTTGGAGAAATCCGCAGCCACGCTGGGTTCGGTGCCCGCCGACGCGGACATCGGCATGGTCATCGACCTCGCCCGCCTCGGCATCGATCTCAACGAGGATGGCCAGATCGCGCCGGACGAAAGTGCGGCCGCGATCATGGCGTCTCTGTCACGCGGCGGCGGTGCACCAGACGCGGCCGCACCCGCCCTCACCTTCCGCTTCGACCGCGCCGACGGCTATTGGCTGCAGGGCTATGCCGAGTTCCTGATGGCGCAGGCCGACTTCTGGCTGGCGCATGATTTCAAAAACACCTTCGACGGCTCCTTCCACATGCTGTTCCCGCGCGCAAAACTGCCGCTGCAGGATACGCTCGTGCCGCTGGACGGTGGCATGAATGGCGGCATCCTGTCGTCCGAATGGCGCCTCGCCGACTTCATCTCCCTGGTGCATCTCATCAACTGGCAAGTGGTCGAGCCTGAGCGCCGGCAAGCGGCGCGCCGCCATCTGATGGAGATGATCCGACTGTCGCGCGAGGACTGGAAAGCCATCCGCGCCGAAACCGACAATGACCGCGAATGGCTGCCCGGGCCGCAGCAGAAAGGCGCCAGCCCGCTGACTGGTCTCGAAGTCGGCCAGCAGCAGGTACAGGCCTGGCTCGCCGCCCTGGCCATGGCCGAGGATCTGCTGGAGGGACGCAGCTTGCTGCCGCATTTCCGCATCGCCGACAAAGGCATCAACATGAAGCGCTTCTTTGATGAGCCAAAGCCCTTCGACCTGGTGCTGTCGATCACCGGGCCGGCCATCGCGCCCTATCTCGAACACGGCAAGATTCTCACCAGCGAGGAGTTCAACCAGATCCAGCGCCAGTTCGGCGGCGCCGGGTTTCTGACGTTCGCGCTTTGGTTTAACTAAGAAGGAACCCTGGAGGGTGCTCCTGACAGCCTGCTGTCAGCAGCCAAATTGCGCCTCGCACCACCCGCCACTCCGCTCTTTCCATTTTGGCCAATACCTCCCATATTCGGGCCATGGCCAGACTCTCCGACAAGAAAACGCCGCCGCCGGCGAATGACGAGCGCGCTTCGCCGCCCAAGCGGCGCAGTCCGCTGACCGATTTCCTCGATGCCTCGGAGCCTCTGTACAAGGGCGGCTTTGCCGAGGCGCCGCAGGCCGAGTTTACCGGCGCGCCGCTGACCGGCTCGATCGCCGACTGGGCCGAGCAGATCGAGCAGGAAGCCGAGAAGGAAGGGCGCGTTTCCGGCAAAGTCGGCGGCAAATCGCCGAAACCGGCGAAGAAAATCCCCGAGCGCTCCTCTTCCCCCGGCCGGACGGCACGCGGCACCTCGATGGGCGGCGCGGCTTCGGCGCGGGAGCGCACTGCGGCCGGTCTCAACCCTGTCGCCGGCCTCGACATTTCGCTGGAGGACGCCGAGACCATGGCCTCGGGCGGCGTCACCGCCACCGTGGCAGCGCTGTCGGCGCTGATCGAATCCGGCAATCCGCTGCACAAGGACGGCGTGCTGTGGACGCCGCATCGCCCTGCCCGGCCTGAGAAATCCGAAGGCGGCATCGCCATCAAGATGGTCTCGGATTTCGAGCCGGCCGGCGACCAGCCTACCGCGATCAAGGATCTCGTCGAGGGCGTCAACGGCAACGACCGCACCCAGGTGCTGCTCGGCGTCACCGGCTCGGGCAAGACCTTCACCATGGCCAAGGTGATCGAGGAGACGCAACGCCCTGCTCTGATCCTGGCGCCCAACAAGACGCTGGCCGCGCAGCTCTATTCCGAGTTCAAGAAATTCTTCCCGGAAAACGCCGTCGAGTATTTCGTCTCCTACTACGACTATTACCAGCCCGAGGCCTATGTCCCCCGGACCGACACCTACATCGAGAAGGAATCCTCGATCAACGAGCAGATCGACCGCATGCGCCATTCGGCAACGCGCTCGCTGCTCGAGCGCGACGACGTCATCATCGTCGCCTCGGTGTCCTGCATCTACGGTATCGGCTCGGTCGAGACCTATACGGCGATGACCTTCCAGATGCAGATCGGCGACCGGCTCGACCAGCGCGCGCTGCTCGCCGACCTCGTCGCCCAGCAATACAAGCGCCAGGACATCAACTTCGTCCGCGGCTCGTTCCGGGTGCGCGGCGATACGATCGAGATCTTCCCGGCCCACCTTGAGGACCGCGCCTGGCGCATCTCGCTTTTCGGCGACGATATCGAGGCGATCACCGAATTCGATCCGCTAACCGGGCAGAAAACCGGCGAACTGAAGAGCGTCAAGATCTACGCCAATTCGCACTACGTCACGCCGCGCCCGACCTTGAATCAAGCCATCAAGTCTATCAAGGAAGAACTTAAATATCGGCTGCAAGAGCTTGAAAAGGCTGGCCGCCTGCTTGAAGCGCAGCGGCTTGAGCAGCGCACCCGCTTCGACCTGGAGATGCTGGAGGCGACCGGTTCCTGCGCCGGCATCGAGAATTACTCGCGTTATCTGACCGGCCGCAAGCCGGGCGATCCGCCGCCGACCTTGTTCGAATACATTCCCGACAATGCGCTGGTCTTCATCGACGAAAGCCATGTCACCATACCGCAGATCGGCGGCATGTATCGCGGCGACTTTCGCCGTAAGGCGACGCTGGCCGAGTATGGTTTCCGCCTGCCGTCCTGCATGGACAACCGGCCGCTGCGCTTCGAGGAGTGGGACGCCATGCGGCCGCTTTCCGTCGCGGTTTCGGCGACGCCCGGCGCCTGGGAGATGGAGCAGTCCGGCGGCGTCTTCGCCGAGCAGGTCATCCGCCCGACCGGCCTGATCGACCCGCCGGTCGAGGTGCGCCCGGCCAAGACACAGGTCGACGACGTCGTCGGCGAAATCCGCGACACCACGAGGGCCGGCTACCGCACGCTGGTCACTGTGCTCACCAAGCGCATGGCCGAGGATTTGACCGAATATCTGCATGAGCAAGGCATTCGCGTCCGCTACATGCACTCCGACATCGACACGCTGGAGCGCATCGAGATCCTGCGTGACCTGCGCCTTGGCGCCTTCGACGTGCTGGTCGGCATCAACCTGTTGCGCGAGGGCCTCGACATTCCCGAATGCGGCTTCGTCGCTATTCTTGACGCCGACAAGGAAGGCTTCCTGCGCTCCGAGACATCGCTGATCCAGACCATCGGCCGCGCCGCCAGAAACGTCGACGGCAAGGTTATCCTCTATGCCGACCAGATCACCGGCTCGATGGAGCGGGCGATGGCCGAGACCAACCGCCGTCGCGAAAAGCAGATGGAGTGGAACGCGGCCAACGGCATCACCCCGGAATCGGTCAAGTCGCGCATCTCCGACATTCTCGATTCGGTCTACGAGAAGGATCATGTCCGCGCCGACATTTCGCAGTTCACCGACAGCGCCGGCGCCATGATGGGCAACAATCTGAAGGCGCATCTCGACGCCCTGGAAAAGCAGATGCGCGACGCCGCCGCCAACCTCGATTTCGAAAAAGCGGCCCGCATCCGCGACGAGATCAAGCGGCTGCGCGAGATGGAACTGTCCATCTCGGACGACCCGCTGGCCAAATATGCCGACATGGAAAGCCCGGTTTCGGGCCGCGAAAAGGGCAAGCACAACAAGGGCGTGGCCAAACATCGTACAGCAGAGGAACAGGAGCGTTTCCGGAAGCTCGACGAGGCACATGCCGCCGAAGTGGCGGCCAAGGCTGCCCGGCCCAACCTCTTCCGCAAGCCGGAGCTCGACGAAATGGGCGCCGACGGCGCCGTGCCGGTCAAGAAGCCGCTGTTCGCGAAACCTTCGCTGGACGATATGGGACCTGGGACCGACATGCCGACGCCGTCAGGCGCGGTCTCCCGTTCGCTGTTCAAGAAACAGTCGGCGCAGGAAGCGCACGGTTCGGATTTCGGTATACCGGGTGAACCGACCAAGCCGCTGTTCAGGAAGAACTCACTGGACGAGATGACGGTGCGGCGGACCGAGAAGCCGGTCGAGGGAAAAGCGCCGGCGAAACCACAGCCAATCTCCCCCCTCGTGGGGGAGATGCCAAGTGGTGGCAAAGAGGGCAGGGTAAAGGGGGGCGCGAAGGAACGCGACGTTTCAGCCAAACCCATCGTCCGCCAGCGCGCTGGCATCGGCTCCTACGAAGACCCCGCCGACGCCCGCCGTGAAAAGCGCCGGCCGGGCAAGACGGGTCGGCCGGGACGGTAGCGAGCTTCCCTTCCCCCCTTGTGAAGAAGGTGGATCGGCGCGCAGCGCCGAGACGGTTGAGGGTGCTGGACGGATCGCCGTCGGTGCCAAGCTGGAGCGCCCCTCATCCGACCGCTTCGCGGCCATCTTCTCCCACCAAGCAAGGGGAGAAGGGGGAGCCTAGCCACTTGCCATCGGCCCTACCCTTGGTGTAGCCAGTTTCTACAACTTGAACGTCTTGAAAGGAGGGCTGCGTGTTATTTTCTCACCATCGTCAGCGCGGCCCTGTCCCTGCCCTGCGAGCTTGCTTGCAGGGCTGACCAGAGACGGTCCGGGTTCTCCCGCTTCGATTTTCTTGGTCTGCCCTTCGTGGTGCTGCAACGCCGAGCCTGATGGCCAGCCTGCGCACCGTCAAAGTGCATCAACCGGAATCACTCCGGACAGACCAGAGAAATCGACATGGCCCTGATCAGCCTCAAGTCCCTCGGCGTCACTATGAGTGCGCCGCTCTTCTCCAATCTCGACCTCACCATCGGCACCGGCGATCGGCTCGGCATCGTCGCCGCCAATGGTCGCGGCAAATCCACTTTGTTGAGGTGCCTGACGGGCGAGTTCGAAGCCACCACAGGCGACATCACCCGCACGCGTGGCCTGCGCGTCGGCTATGTCGAGCAACTCATCCCTGCAGCGCTCGCCGGGCGCAGCTTTCATGAAGTGGTGGCCGACGTCTTGCCGGCCGAGCAGGCCGAAAGCGAACAATGGCGCGTCGATGTGGTCCTCGATTCACTCGATGTGCCGCAGCCGATGCGCGAGCGGCCGATGCGAGCCTTGAGCGGTGGTTGGCAAAGGCTGGCGCTGATCGCCCGCGTCTGGGTCACCGACCCCGACGTCCTGCTTCTCGACGAGCCGACCAACCATCTCGACCTCGGCAAGATCAGCCAGCTCGAAACCTGGTTGAACGCGCTGCCGCGCGAGGTGCCGGTGGTGATCGTCAGCCATGATAGGGCGTTCCTCGACGCCACGACCAACCGCACGCTGTTCCTGCGTCCCGAACAATCGCCGGTGTTTTCGCTGCCCTATTCGCGGGCGAGGCTTGCGCTGGACGAGGTCGACGCCTCGACCGACCGCAAGTTCCAGCGCGACATGAAAGTGGCGCAGCAGCTGCGCCGGCAAGCGGCCAAGCTCAACAATATCGGCATCAATTCCGGCAGCGACCTTTTGACGGTCAAGACCAAGCAGCTCAACCAGCGGGCAGAGCGCCTGGAAGAAGCGGCAGCGCCGGCGCACCGCGAAAGATCGGCGGGCACGATCAAGCTCGCCAATCGCGGCAGCCATGCCAAGGTGCTGATCACGCTCGACGATCTGGTGGTCGGAATGCCTGACGGCACGGTTCTGTTCGGCACCGGCAAGCGCCATATCTGCCAAGGCGACCGCATTGTCCTGCTCGGCCGTAACGGCGTCGGCAAATCACGGCTGATCGGCCTGATCCGGAATGCCATCGTCGAGCCGCAAACGGCGGCGCAAGGCGTGAAGGTGACGCCGTCGACCGTGCTCGGCTATAGCGACCAGACGCTGTCGGGCATCGGCGGCGACGACACGCCGCTGGCGATGCTCTCGCGCAGATTCGATGTCGGCGAGCAGCGCGCCCGCTCGTTGCTCGCGGGCGTCGGCGTTAGCATCGACATGCAGGAGCGCCGGATCGCCGTGCTGTCGGGCGGACAGAAGGCGCGGCTGATGATGCTGGCGCTCAGGCTCGCCAATCCCAATTTCTATTTGCTCGACGAGCCGACCAATCATCTCGATATCGATGGCCAGGAAGCGCTGGAAGCGGAATTGCTGGAACGTCAGGCGAGCTGCCTGCTTGCCTCGCACGACCGCTCCTTCATCCGCGCGGTTGGCAACCGCTTCTGGCTGATCGAGAAACGGCGGCTGACCGAGATCGATAGCCCGGAAGCTTTCTTCCAGGAGGTAGCCGAAGCGGGCGGTTAAAAAATTGCGGAAAAAAATCCGGCGCTCTGTCGGATGATGATCGCATGCCACGTCCTTGGGACGCCGACACGGTGATGCCGGCGCCAATCGAGGAGAAAGCATCATGTCTATTCTGTCATCCATAGGTCACGCCGTGACGCGTTACTCGGCGGCTCGCGCCCGTTATCGCAGCGAACGCGCCATCCTTTCATTGCCGATCGAGTTGCGCAAAGATATCGGCTGGCCGGAAATCGTCGTCGACGCGCAAAACAGCCCGCGGATTCGCATCGAAGGTTGAAAGGTGGCAGTTGGCCGTCGCGGCAGGCGCCATTTCGAATCCAAAAGCCATCGGCCGTGTAGGATCTTCGCCGTTCCGTTCGTCCTGTGGTTCGCAAAGGCCAACCAGACGCAAAGAGGAGCATGACATGAATGATCAGCCGCAGACCCAGTCCGCCGCCAAAGTGCTTGGCGGATTGACGCCCTACCTTCAGCTGGACGGCGCTTTCAAAGCCGCAGAATTTTACCAAAAGGCCTTCGGTGCCGAGCAGGTCTTTGCCTATCCGCCGGATGAACGGGGCCGCACCATGCATATCCATCTGCACATCAACGGTTCGACCCTGATGCTTTCCGACTTCTATCCCGAGCATGGAATGGCCGCTGTGAAGCCGCAGGGCTACACCATGCAGCTCCATCTCGGCAGCGACGACATCGACGCCTGGTGGAAGCGGGCCATTGAGGCGGGTTGCGAGGAAGTCGTGCCGTTGCAGGTGATGTTCTGGGGCGACCGCTGGGGCAATATGCGTGATCCGTTCGGCGTCGAATGGGCAATGAACGCACCGGTGAAAGCAGCTTAACATCCAACACAGGCTGTGTCTGAAATCACCTCTCCCCGCTCTAAAGGGAGAGGAAAACGATCACATGGAGGAAGTCAGATGTCCTATGTCGACGGTTTCGTACTGGCCGTGCCCAAGGCAAATCTCGATGCCTACAAGAAAATGGCGCAGACGGCCGGCGCCGTCTGGAAGGAGCATGGCGCGTTGGCCTATGTCGAATGCATTGGCGACGACGTACCCTATGGCGAGCTCACCTCGTTCCCGCGCGCCGTGCAGGCCAAGGAAGACGAGGTCGTCGTCTTCTCCTGGGTCGTCTATGAATCCAGGCAGCATTGTGATGCGGTGATGGCCAAGGTGATGGCCGATCCGCGCCTCAAGCCGGACTGGGAGACCATGCCGTTCGACGGAAAGCGCATGATCTTTGGCGGTTTTCAGCCCTTCATCGAGCTGTAGGCGCCCCTCGATCAAGTTTATTGAGCAGCGGCTTCAGCCGGTCGCCATAGCGCTTCCACAGATCGACCGAGCCCTGATACATCGGCTGGCGCACTTGCGCGGCCGACGCCGTGCGCACCGGCCGGTCGGTCTGGTGAAACGACAGCACGGCGTCGTCCCATGGGAGGCCGAGATGGGCGATCAGCGCCCGCGACTGGCCTTCCTGGTCGGCGACGAAATCCTCGTAGCGAACGTCGTGCACGACATCAGGCAGCACGGCGTGCCAGTGCGCCATGATATCGGTGTAGAGGTTGTGGAAATCGGCGAGCTCGTCGAGATCGTAGCCGTAGCGGTGGCTGTCGCCGCGGAAATGCACTTTGTAGATCGACAGGCAGGTCGCCGCCGCATCGCGCGCGCAATGGATGATCTTGGCCTTCGGCAGCATCATATGGATAAAGCCGACCAAGAGGAAATTGCCGGGCATCTTGTCGGTGACGTGCCGAAAACCTGGATAGCGGGCGTGCAGCATATCGAGATAGGCCTGGCCGGCCTCGGCATAGGCCTTGTCGGACATGTCGGCGATGCCCCAGGGAAAGCCGCCCTTCATGCCGAGCGGAAACTGCTTACCGACCGCCGTCTTCAATATGCTGAGCTCGCCGGCGCCATAGACCTGCGGATGGCTGGCGATGATCTGCTCGACCAGCGTGGTGCCGGATCGCGGCATGCCGACAACGAAGATCGGCGTGTCGTCGGCGATCCCGCCCGGCCTGTGTTTTTCAAAAAAGGTCTTGTCGAATACGGCCTTCATCGCCTCGAACTCGCCGCGCGTCTTGCCGGCATCGTAGTCGATGCCCTGGCGGCGGATCGCGTTGCCTTCGGCGAAATAGTCGAAAGCGCGGCCATAATCCCTGAGGTCGTCGTTGGCCTTGCCAAGGCCGAAGGAAAGCTGCATGCGCGCCAGGCTGCCTTGCGGCGCCTTGGCGTGCTCCGCCTCCATGCGGGCAAGCTCGGCGTCGCGCTCCTTCTGGCGCTTGACCTGCGTGAGCATCAGCCAGGCCCTGGCCATGCCGGGGTCCACCGCCAGCGCCTGCCTGAAAAGATCCGCAGCCTCGTCGAGATTGCCCTTTTCCATTAGCCCGACGCCCAGGCCGTGCAAAAGATCGGCATCCTTCGGCCGGATCGTCAGCGCCTCGCGAAAAACAGCCAGTGCTTCATCCAGCCGGCCCGCTTCCTGCAGCGTTTCGGCAAGCCCGACGCGGGCGCGGACATGGAACGGGTTGCGGCCGATCGTGCCGCGATAAATATCTTCGGCGCTTTCGAATTGGCCGAGCTGCTTCAGCGACGAGCCGAGATTGTCGCGCGCCGCCAACTGGTCCGGCCGAATCGCCACCACCTTGCGGAAGAGATCGGCGGCGGCCGCTACCCGGCCGAGGTCGCGCAGCACGGTGCCGAGATTGTTGAGGAAATCCGGATTGTTCGGCTGCAGACGCACCGATTGTTCGATCAGCGCCAGCCCCTCGGCGCTGCGCCCGGTCTGGTGCAGCAGAAGCCCGAGGAAATGCGCAGCAGCCGGGTGGTTGGCCTTTTGCGCCAGCACCTGACGGTAAAGCGCCTCGGCTTCCTGCAGGCGCCCCGCCTGGTGCAGCTGCAGCGCCCGCTGCACGTACTGGTCGAACCCCAGCGGCGGCTGTCCGCCTGTGCCGTAACGTGCGCCTGCCGGTTGTCTCGGATCTCTGTTGATGGGAAACCTGCCGTGTTGTCCGCCTGCCGCGATCTAGGCCATCGCTGCGGCACGTGCAAGAGCAGACGGCGGTCGCTACGAAGCAAACCTCCGAACCCGGGGAACTTACCGAAAGTCGGCCGGCGTCAGCACATACATGTTCTTGCGGCCGTGCGAGTAGGCTTCGCGCGCAATATCGTGGATCGACGAACGCTTGGCGTCGAAGGCACTGAGGAATTCGGCTTCGGCTCCGCTTGCAGCCGGGTTTACCGTCGAAAGTGCCGTAACCTCGATAAAGAACGGGACTTCGAACATGCCGTCATGCCCGACGAAACGAACGCGCTTGGCTGCAGCGTCGTAGGAGCGGCTGGGATTGGGAAAATTGAGTGTCATGGCTTGCGCGTCAAATCAGGCGGTTGCTTTCGGCAAGCTGGCGCGCCCGCCGCACCGTGCCGTCGGTGTCGGCAATCCTTCGCCTTGCCGCCTCGTCGCTTCTTATCGTGAGGCGCGGCGATATGACCTTTGTCGGCTTGACGACAGGATCGACTGCAACTGTCGTGACATTCGCTGTTCTTACGGAACTCATGACTCTATTCCCTTCATACCTAAATTAACACAAATGCCGGAGGAACTCTTCCGGAACTTCTTCAAACAATTTTTGAGATGCCCGGCACCGTATCATCGTTTCGCAAATAACCATAGAAAAGTAATTTTACGTTGGTAGCGGCAAAAAGCCGGAATCTTCTTGAATAAGCCGCATTTTCAGAATATTGGTATGGAACCGTTTTTGGGCCGTGCTTGGTCCCCTCGCGGCGTCAGGGGTTCTCGGCCCGCCAAAACTCATTCAAATCGCCGATACCCGATACCGCAATGCAGGCCCCGTTTTCAGGGCCAGGCCGGAAAGAAACTTCAAGGCACAAGAATGTCTGCCCGCACCACTCATTCCATCGCGCATTTCGCGGCACCTTTCGTGCTTGGCGGGCTAGATGGCGTGCAGCCGGCCGGCGACTATGACATCGACCACGACGAGGAACTGATCGACGGCATGTCGTGGCTTGCCTGGCGCCGCGTCGCCACTTTCATCCATCTGCCGTCAAGGACGGTGAAAAGCCCGACCAGCCAGCTTGTCGCCGTCGACCACGCCGAACTCGAAGCAGCGCTTCGGCACGATCAGGAGAACGTTACATGATCCGCTTCCAGCAGAGTGCGCGGCGCACGGATACGCCGTCGCATATCTTCACCGTCGGCCAGACCGTCCGCATGAAGAGCCGCATCGGCCTTGTCCAAAAGACCGCGGAGCTGTTCCAGATCAAGAGCCGGCTGCCGGTCAAGGACGGCTCGCCGCAATACCGCATCCGCAGCGAGCAGGAGACCTACGAGCGGGTCACGACGGAAGATAATCTCGAACCGGTCGACAACCCGGCCGGCTGAGCGATAGCACTCTCGACATTACCACCCACGCACGAGGGATCAGAAATGGCCAAGGGTCAACAGCGAAGCAACCGCGAGACACGCAAGCCCAAGAAGGACAAGGTGGCTGCAAAGCCGGCCTCGCCGTTCGGCTCGGCGGTCAAGCAGGCGGAGACCGGTACGAAACCCAAGTCCAAAGGCTAGGGTCGATCGCAGACAATCTGCTGGAGGCGTGCTTGAACTTCGTCATCGAGTTCTACCGCTCGCGCGACGCCGACGAAGCGACACTCGACCGGGTGTCGTTGGAGGCGCCGAACCTGCGCGCCGCCCTGCAAGGCGCCGCCACGCTGCTTCACACGCTGATGATGCCGCAGATCCCCGATCGCCTGCGCATCTCCAACGAGGACGGCGCCGAGCTCTACGTCGGCCCCGCCGATGGTGCCTATCCGGACGAACAGTGAGGCCGGTGCGCTAGCACGGCCCATCATCGACGACCCGATAATCAGCCGCGCGGGCCTCGCATTCATTGGGGAACGTGCGCAGTTCGCCATGGCGACGGGCACAGACCGGGCGGTATTCGCGGGTACAGAATGTCTGCTCCCCGCCGCCACCACCGCGACGGCACTCGCCTTCACGGATGATGCGGTATCCGGCGCGTTCGGCAAGGCAGGCGTTGGCGAAGGTCTGGCGGTCGCCGCCGCGCCTGGCGCAGACCGGGTCATATTGCCTGGTGCAGAATTGCGGTCCCGGCCGTGGCGGGCGCGGCCCCGGCCCCTCATCGACCACGACGGTGCAGGCCGCGAGAATTGCCGACAGGAACAGGATGGAAAAACCCTGCCGCGAGAAGATTGCCGCAAGAAACCGCATGAATGTTCCCTCCCTCGAAGCTCGTGCCTGCACAAATGGTGCCTGCGTCCGGCCGATCCTCGTCATTCCGCCGCCAAATGCAAACCCTGTTTGCAACGGGCGGCATGGCCAACCAAGGCGATATGCCGGCGCAAAGGCAAAACAGCACCGGCCCCGCTTGCTGGACCATGCCTGGGCTGCGTCTGGCCGATGACCGCGCGGAGAACCGGGACTATCGCTGCGATGCGTCGGGATGCGCCTGTTGGGCCGCCCGCGGCTCTATCTTGCAAGCATCACGTTTCCGTGCGATAAATTTTGTGTTCGGGCATTTGCGACCCGGAGAGCGGAACGTTTTGGACGACCTTTCCCCGATACTGTGAATCTCTGACAGCCCCGTTTTCGGCGGGGGGTTTTACCATGCGCCAGTGCATGACTGCCGAAGCAACCACCGGGACTTGCCCACGGCGCCAGGCGGCGGGCGGAACCACCAAGACTGACACGGGTGAAGGAGTTTCCCCAATGGCCCAGACCGGCACCGTTAAATTCTTCAACGCTACCAAAGGCTTCGGCTTTATCACGCCCGATGGCGGCGCCAAGGATGTGTTCGTCCACATCTCGGCGATTGAGGCTTCCGGGCTGCGCACGCTCGTCGACGGTCAGAAGGTCACCTTCGATGTCGAGCCCGACCGTATGGGCAAGGGTCCGAAAGCGGTCAATCTCCGCGCCGCCTGAACGGCGGCGTGCCGCGCGTCCTTTCGGGTGTGAGGATGCTGCAAGGCTTGGTGTGACGTGAATTTTATAAAGGCGCGGCGGTTTTCGTCGCGCCTTTTGTGTTCTGGGATGCTTGCCGGCACCCGCAAAACTTTCTCTTGCCGATGGCACTAAAATAAAGGACAAATTTCCGTCCGGGCATTTGCCGGCCCGAGACTGGACTTGTGGGATCAAAGGAGCTTCCCATGCCGCAGACCGGCACCGTCAAATTCTTCAATCACGCCAAGGGCTTCGGCTTCATCACGCCGGACGACGGGGCAAAGGATGTCTTCGTCCATATTTCGGCCGTGCAGGCGTCGGGTCTTCCCGGTCTTGAGGATGGGCAGAAAGTGACATTCGACACCGAGCCGGACAAGCGCGGCAAGGGTCCGAAAGCCGTCAACCTGTCGATCGGCTGAACCGGCCCTGGACAGAATGGACGCGGGCCGGTCTGGCCTGCGGTGTTTGCCGCACGCTTGAATCGCCCGGTTGGATGAACCCGCCTGGCCAAATTTCGTTCAGCCCCCGTTCAGCCACGGTCCCATATTAATCTTCGTTAAAGCCGGACCGCATCCCCCGAAAACGACCCGGGCCGGCACGAAGGAGACCGACATGAACCGAATTTTCAAGACTGCCATCCTGTCCGCCGCGGTCGTTGCGACCACGCTTGCGACCTTGCCCGCGGCCAGTGCCGATGAATGGCGCCATCACCGCCGGCACCACGGCAACGGCGACGCCGTTGCGGCAGGCGTGCTCGGCCTTGCGGCCGGTGCCCTGATCGGCGGTGCGCTCGCCAGCCCGCAGCCCCGCTATTACGACCCGGCCTATGATGATGAATACTACCGGCCTGCCCCGGTGCGCCGTTATTACGTGCAGCCGCGGGTGGCCTATGCCGAAAGCTATGCGGAGCCCTGGACCCGCGGCTGGTACGAATACTGCTCGGACCGCTACCGGAGCTTCAACGCGCGTACCGGCACGTTCACAGGCTATGACGGCGAACAGCATTTCTGCACCGCCAATTAACGGAGGCAGTTTCCTGCCGGAAAAAAGCGCGGTCGCACAGGCCGCGCTTTTTTGTTTCCGGCAAGCGGTTTCAGATCAGGAACGGATTGCTCCGCCGCTCCTCACCAAAACGGCCGCCGGGACCGTGGCCGCAGATGAAGCCGATGTCGTCGCCCAACGGCAAAAGCTTCTCCTTGATCGAGGCGATCAGCGCGGCGTGGTCGCCGCCCGGCAGGTCGGTGCGGCCGACCGAACCGCGGAACAGCACGTCGCCGACATGCGCGAACTTCGCCGCCCGGTTATAGTAGACGACGTGGCCGGGTGCGTGGCCCGGACAATGGAGCACCTCGAACACGTGTGAGCCGAACGAAACGGTCTCGCCTTCGGCAAGGAACCGGTCGGGGACACAGTTGCGCACGGGATCGGTGATGCCGTAGCGCTTCGCCTGGTTCTCGAGATTGGCGAGCAGCGGCCGGTCGGCGGCATGCGGGCCGATGATCTCGATACTGAGCGCCTCCTTCAGCTCCATGGCCCCGCCGGCATGGTCGATATGGCCATGCGTGATCCAGATCGCGCCGGCAGTGATCGCATTGTCCTCGAGCGCCGCCAGCACCTTGTCGATGTCGCCGCCCGGATCGACGACAACGCCTTGCCTGTCGTCTATGTCGAAGAGAATGGTGCAGTTCTGCTGGAACGGCGTGACCGGCACAATGCCGGCGTTGAGCTGACCCATATTCGTCCTTTCACGCTGTCGGAGCGCTGCGCGCCCCCCCTCGAACGCGTCAGGAAAGCCCTAACCTTTACCCTGATGTAGAGACACACGCGAACGGCGTCCACCGCTCCACAAACGGAAAACGGAATGGGCGGCCGAAGCCGCCCATTTGAAAACCTGAAACGTCAAAGCTTATTTCTTCATCGCGTTCATGACCGCACCGATGATGCCGGTCAGGATGGCGCCGCCGCCGGCACCGCCAACGATATTTGAAATGTTCAACGCGCTGCCTGCCCCTGCCGCCGTGGCCGCGGCTGTCGGGTCGACCGCGCCACCCAGCAGACTGTTGAGGATGGCCGCACCGCCGACGCCGCCAACAGCGCCGCCCAGGATTTTGGTAAGCTGCCCCATCGCCGCCGTCTTGATAGCCGCGCCAACCGCCTGACCACCGATGATACCCGTAATCACCTGAATAATGATCGGAAGAAGCGTGTTCATATCCATATTTCCAGTCCCTCCATGGCTGCCAGCCTCCCGGGCCGACCCCATCATGAGACGCCGAATTGTGTGAAAGTCAAATGCAGAAGCGCTTAAATAAAAAGGGCGGCCCGAAAACCGCCCTTACTAGTTAAAAAAGCTGTGACTTTCGTTATTCTGCAGCGATTGCGTGCTTCGGCTGAACGGCCGCAGAATAGTCATTCATCAGCGTCTTGGCGATTTCGCCGACCTCGAATCGGTATGGACCGATCTCCGAAACCGGCGTCACCTCGGCTGCCGTCCCGGTGAGGAAGCACTGCTGGAAGCCTTCAAGCTCTTCCGGCATGATGGCGCGCTCGATCACCTCCAAACCGCGGCCCTTGGCAAGGCCGATGACCGTGCGGCGGGTGATGCCGTCGAGGAAGCAATCGGGCTTGGGCGTATGGATCTTGCCGTCCTTGACGAAGAAGATGTTGGCGCCTGTCGCTTCCGCCACCTGGCCCCGCCAGTCGAGCATCATGGCGTCGGCATAGCCCTTGGCCTCGGCGGCATGCTTGGACATGGTGCAGATCATATAGAGGCCGGCCGCCTTCGATTTCGACGGTGCGGTGCGCGGGTCGGGGCGGCGCCATTCGGCCATGTCGAGGCGGATGCCCTTGAGCTTCTGCGCCGGGTCGAAATAGCTCGGCCACTGCCAGATGGCGATGGCGCAGTTGATCCGACTGTTCTGTGCGGAAACGCCCATCTGTTCGCTGCCGCGCCACGCGATCGGCCGGACATAGGCGTCCTGGAAACCTTGCTTCTTCAACAGCGTGCGGCAGGCGTCGTCGATCTCGGCGACCGAGTAGGGTATCTTGAAGCCAAGCAGGCGCGCCGATTCATGCAGGCGTTCGGTGTGGTCGGTCAGCTTGAAAATTTCGCCCCCATAAGCGCGCTCGCCCTCGAATACCGCGCTGGCGTAGTGCAGCCCGTGGGTCAAGACGTGGATCTTGGCGTCGGCCCATTTGACGAATTCGCCGTTCATCCAGATAAAGCCGTCCAGTTGGTCGAAGGGAACGGATGCCATGGTAACCTCCCGCGGGCGGCAGCCCGCACAGTGTCGTTGCGTGTTTCGCCTCGGCCGCTGCGGACGGCCATTGTCTCAAAGCGTAGGCGGATATTTAAGGTCTGGCAAACTCAGGAAGTTCCGGAAAAAACGGCTTCGCTTGCCTTTTCGTTCGCAATCCGCCGAAAAGCTTGCCAAAAATTACCATCGCGCGGAAAATACGTCAATAGTGCTGACATAATTTCTGCTTCACACGGAGAAAAGATGACGAGCCACGCAGCCGCAGAGCCGATCAGGACGGCGATCACCGACGAGGACGGCATCGATTTCGCCATCATCGAGTTGTTCTTCTTCGCCTATCGCGACTTTACCTCCGATCCGGACCAGATCCTGGCCGATTACGGTTTTGGCCGCGCCCATCATCGGGTGTTGCATTTCGTCAATCGCCGGCCCGGCCTGACGGTCGCCGAGCTCCTCGACGTGCTCAAGATCACCAAGCAGAGCCTGGCGCGCGTGCTCAAGCAACTGATTGACACCGACCATATCGTGCAATTGCAGGGCCCCCGCGACCGCCGCCAGCGCGAGCTTTATCCGACGGCCAAGGGCCGTGCGCTGGCGCTGGCGCTGGCGCGGCCACAGTCGCGCCGCATCCATGCTGCATTGGAAGATTCCGGAGCCACCGAACGCGCCGTTATCGAACGGTTCCTTGAAGCGATGGTCAATCCGGAACTAAGGGCGCAGATCGACATTGTGCCCGCAAAGATGTCAGGGAAAAGCCATGGAGACCATTGAGAGGGTTGATCATCCGACAGCACCGGAAGACGACGCGCCGCATCTGCTGGTGGTCGACGACGACACCCGAATCCGCAATCTTCTGAAACAGTATCTCACCGAAAACGGTTTTCGCGTCACCGTCGCCGGAAATTCCGGCGAGGCGCGGCGCAAGCTCGCCGGCCTCGACTTCGATCTGATCGTGCTCGACGTCATGATGCCGGGTGAAAGCGGCGTCGATCTCACCAAGGCGCTGCGGGCGGAGAAAAACGTACCGATCCTGATGCTCACCGCACTGTCCGAAACCGACAGCCGGATCACCGGGCTCGAGGCCGGCGCCGACGACTATCTGCCTAAACCGTTCGACCCGCGTGAGCTGATCCTGCGTATCAACAATATCCTGCGCCGCGGCGGCCCCGCGACGACGCCCAAGGTCGAACAGCTGGTCTTCGGTCCCTATACGTTCCAGATCGCCAGGCGTGAGCTGAAGCGCGGCGGAGAGGCGCTCAAGCTGACCGACCGCGAGCAGGAAATCCTGGCGATCTTCGCTGCCCGTGCCGGCGAGACGATACCGCGGCATGAGCTTGTCGGCGACGAATCCGAGGTCGGCGAGCGCACGATCGACGTCCAGATCAACCGGCTGCGCCGCAAGATCGAACGCGATCCGTCCAATCCGGTCTGGCTGCAGACCGTGCGTGGTATTGGGTATCGGCTCAGCGTGGAATAGAATGCCGCCGACAGCGGACCTTGCCGGGTCCCGGTGAGCGAAAAGACGAATGGCGACCACGCAACTCGAACGGCCGGGAGATGGCGGCTTCAGCGCCCGCGCGACGCGGGCGCTGAAGGCCGTGCCGCGTGCCTGGAACCGTTTCTGGCGCCTGGTGTCGCTTTACATGCCGAAGCGGCTCTATGCCCGCTCGCTGATCATCGTCATAGCGCCAATGATCATGCTGCAGTCGGTCGTCGCCTTTGTCTTCATGGAGCGCCATTGGCAGACCGTGACGCAACGCCTGTCACAGGCCACGGTGCGCGACATCGCCGCCATCATCGACCTGATAGAGACCTATCCGCATGACGCCGACTACGCGAACGTCATCCGCATCGCCCAGGATCGCATGCAGCTGAAGGTCGACCTCCTCCCCCCCGACCCGTTGCCGCCACCCGGGCCAAAGCCGTTCTTCTCGATCCTCGACGAGATCCTTTCGTCCGAGATCACCCGCCAGATCAACCGTCCGTTCTGGATCGATACGGTCGGCAATTCCAATATCGTCGAGGTCCGCGTCCAGCTTGAGAACAAGGTGCTGCGCGTCTTCGTGCGCCGCAGCCAGGCCTATGCGTCGAACACCCATATTTTCCTGATCTGGATGGTCGGCACCTCGCTGGTGCTGCTGATGATCGCCATTCCTTTCCTGCGCAACCAGATCCGGCCGATTCTGACGCTGGCCGAGGCAGCCGAGAGCTTTGGCAAAGGCCGGCCGATGCCGCGCGATTTTCGCCCGCGCGGCGCCGAGGAAGTCCGCCGCGCCGGCTTTGCCTTCATCCAGATGCGCGAACGCATCGAACGCCAGCTCGAGCAGCGCACCGCCATGCTGAGCGGCGTCAGCCACGATCTGAGGACCATCCTCACCCGCTTCAAGCTGCAATTGGCACTGGCCGGGACCAAGGCGGCCGACACCCAGGCACTCGACCAGGACATCGACGACATGCAGTCGATGCTGGAAGGTTACCTTGCCTTTGCACGCGGCGAAGCATCGGAAGATGCCGGCCGGTTCGACCTCGAAGCCTTCTTCGACAAGCTTCGCGAGGAAGCCGCGCTGCGCAAGCGCAAGCTGTCGACCGTACTTACCGGCGATCCGCACGTCCACGTGCGCCCCAATGCCTTTGCCCGGCTGCTCTCCAATGTCGTCGGCAATGCATTCCGCTATGCCAAGACGGTGGAGATCAACGCCAATCATGGACGCGGTTCGCTGCTCGTCACCATCGACGATGACGGTCCGGGCATTCCGCCCGAAAAGCGGGAGGATGTATTCAAGCCGTTCGTGCGGCTCGACGAGGCCCGCAACCTCGACGCCAGCGGCACCGGCCTTGGCCTCTCCATCGCACGCGACATTGCCCGCAGCCATGGCGGCGACATCGTCCTCGAACGCAGCCCGCTCGGCGGCTTGCGGGCGGTGATCAAGGTTCCGGCTTGACGGCAGCGAGACCCGGCCTTCATTCGCCCGTCATGAAACCATGGTGAAGAGCGCCAATGAAGCGCGCGATCCTGATTGATTCGGCCCTGCGGCCTCATTTCGACCCCGCGCCTGCCCGGGTGCGCCGGTGCGACACCAGAGCTGCGGCGTGGTCGCCGCTCAGGCATCGCGGCAAGGCAATCAAGCTTGCCGCCAAGGGACCGCCATGCGCATCCTGATGGTCACCGACGCCTGGCGCCCGCAAGTCAACGGTGTCGTCCACACGCTGGAGCGCCTCTCGGAGACCCTGAAATCCTTCGACGTCGAGACGGATTTCCTGACGCCCAACATCTTTCGCACCCTGCCTCTGCCGACCTATCCCGATATCAGGCTGGCGCTGACGACGCCGCACCGCGTGGCGCGGCTGATCGAGGCACGCAAGGTGGACCACGTTCATATCGTCACCGAAGGACCGCTCGGCATTATGGCCCGGCGCTACTGCCGCAACGCCGGCCGCCCGTTCACGACCAGCTATCACACGCGTTTTCCGGAATATCTGAGCGCACGCCTGCCGGTGCCTGAAGCATGGGCCTATCGCTGGCTGCGCGATTTCCATAATTCAGGACAGGGAACGCTGGTCGCCACCCAGTCGCTTGCCGACGATCTTGCGGCGCGCGGCTTCACCAAGCTCCGGCCGTGGACGCGCGGCGTCGACACCGATCATTTTCGGCCGGATAAAAGAAAGGACCTGGGATTTCCCGGACCGATCTTCCTCTGCGTCGGCCGCGTCGCGATCGAAAAGAACCTGCCGGCCTTTCTCGACCTCGACCTGCCGGGCAGCAAGGTGGTCGTAGGCGAAGGGCCGGAATTGGCGAAGCTGAAGGCCAGATATCCCGATGCCCATTTCCTCGGCCATCGCCCGAATGACGAACTGGCCGAGATCTACGCCTCGGCCGATGCCTTCGTCTTCCCCAGCCGCACCGACACATTCGGCAACGTCATCATCGAGGCGCTGGCCAGCGGCACGCCGGTCGCAGCCTATCCCGTCACCGGCCCGATCGACATCGTCGGTGACGGCATCGGCGGCGCGGTATCGGACGATCTGCGGCAAGCAGCGCTCGCCGCCCTTCACGTCGACCGCGCCGAGGCGCGGCAACGCGCGATGCGCTACAACTGGAAGGCCTGCGCGGAAATGTTCATGGAAACGGTTGAAGAGGCGCTGGGCACCACGCGTAAACTGGCTGCGTGAGCAACAGCGCAGCTAGAACAACCTGCCTCCGTCCGGCACCTTGCGCTCGATCGCGCCAAGCACGACGGCGCCCTCTTCATCGGGAAAGCCTAGCGTCAGCACTTCCGACATGAATGGCCCGATCTGGCGCGGCGGGAAATTGACTACAGCGAACACCTGCCGGCCGATCAGGGTTTCAGGCGTATAGTATTTTGTGATCTGGGCCGAGGATTTCTTCACCCCGATCTCGGGACCAAAATCGATTTTCAACTTGATCGCCGGCTTGCGCGCCTCGGGAAAAGGCTCGGCCTCTACGATCGTGCCGGCGCGGATGTCGATACGGTCGAAATCGGCAAAGCTGATCTCGGGTTTTCGCGTGTTGCTCTCACTCATCGACGGTCAGGCGTTTCCGTAGGTTTCGAACAGCACGCCGGCCAACGCATCCTTGGCCGAAGTCCCCGACCAGACGACGAACTGGAACGCCTGGAAATAGCATTCGCAGGCTTCCAGCGCCGACGACAGCAGCACCTCGACCTGCTGGCTTGACGGCTCGACCCCACCGGCCAGCAGCAGCGACTGGCGGAACATGATGGCGCCTTCCTGCTCCCAGAGATCGAAATGGCCAAACAGCATCTGCTCGTTGATCAGCGAAAGCAGCCGCATCACCTCGAGCGCGCGCGCCTCCGGGACTTTGATGTCAAAGGCGCAGGCCAGGTGCAGCGCCTCGTAGTCCTCCATCCAGGAGAATGAAACGTGGTAGTCGGTCCAGCTCCCGGCAACCGAAATCGAGATCTCGTCGTCGCCGGCCCGTTCGAAGGACCAGTCGTTATTGTGCGCCACCTGCTCGATAACATCCACCGGATGGATTTCGCGGGAGAATTCGAGTTCGAGAAGTTCCATGAAATGCTTCCTGTCGTTCTGGGAGCGCCACCACACGCTCCGCGGGAGAGGCACACTCGAACAATTCTGCCTAGAACTCGGACGGCCAGGACTTCGTCAACGCAAAGACCCCGGACCGGACCCCACCGCCCGGCGCACGACCCTGCTCCGAATCATGCAACAAATTCAGTCTATTGATCGGGAGTCGCGTGACCAGCCAAATTTTTCGCACTGCGTCATTCGCATGTGGAAAGGCGCTGTCACAAAGATTCACGCAGTCCCGGTAAGCGATTCACGACAAAGCGCTTTTTGCGATCCGGCTTTGTGGAAAAGTTTAACGATTTATTTCTGATTATTTTTTTGCACGCGGCTTTGCCGCAGCCGCAGGCGCTGCTTGACCGGTCAATTCGGCAAGCCTGGCCTCGAGCGCCTCGATGCGAGCGGCGAGGCGGATGTTTTCTTCCCTGGCCTTCGCCGCCATGTCGCGAGCGGCGTCGAATTCCTCGCGCTGCACCACGTCCATGGAGTTGAGTATGCGCTCGGCCTGGCCCCTGAAGGCGGTCTCCACCTCGCGCCGCACGCCTTGCGCGGCACCGGCTGCGTCGGTCATCAGCTTGGCGAATTCATCGAGAATGCGGTTCGGTCCGGTCGCCATGGCAAATCCTCGCTTGGTTGAATTGACGTAGTGGCGCACGATTCGGAATGCAAGCATATGCTTGCCTTGACCGCGCCAAAAGCCTGCCGCATGGTCCGCGCCCGAACCTGATTGGGAACCTGGAGACCCTGTTGAGCGAATATTTGCTGCCACTGGCCGCCCTGCCCTTTCCCAATATCGACCCGGTCATCATCCGGATCGGACCACTGGCGGTGCATTGGTACGGCGTCGGCTATATCGTCGGCATTCTGTTCGCCTGGTGGTATGCCAAGCGCCTCGTCACCAACCCAAAACTGTGGCCCGACGGCACCCTGCCGATGAAGCCCGTCGACCTCGACGACTTCATCGTCTGGGCAGCCATCGGTGTGGTGCTCGGCGGACGCACCGGCTACGTGCTGTTCTACGACCTGCCGCGCTACATTGCCAATCCGCTCGATATCGTCGCCGTCTGGCAGGGCGGCATGTCGTTTCATGGCGGCCTGCTCGGCGTCATTCTCGCCATGGCGCTGTTTTCCTGGTCTCGCGGCATCCGCACATGGTCGCTGTTCGACGTGGTTGCCGCCGGCGTGCCGGTAGGGCTTGGCCTCGTTCGCCTGGCAAACTTCATCAATTCCGAACTATGGGGCCGGCCGACCGACGTGCCATGGGCATTCGAATTCCCCAATGGCGGCCCATTTGCACGCCATCCGAGCCAGATCTATGAGGCGCTGCTCGAAGGCTTGGTGCTGTTCCTGGTCCTGCGCTTCCTCACCCATTCCAGACTCAAGCTGAAGACGCCGCGCTTCGTCGGCGGCGCCTTCATCGCCGGCTATGGCGCCTCGCGCATCTTCGTCGAATTCTTTCGCGAGCCCGACCAGCAGCTTGGCTACCTCCTTGGCACGAGTTGGCTGACCATGGGAATGGTGCTGTCACTGCCGATGGTGCTGGCCGGCATCTGGGCGATGGCTACAGCCAAGCCGGTGACAAAACCGCAGCCGGCATGACGCGGCTGAAGACCCGCATCGCCGAGCTGATCGGTGCGGTGGGACCGATCCCCATCAGCGAATACATGGCGCTCTGCCTGTTCGACCCGCAGCACGGCTATTATACGACACGCGAGCCGTTTGGCGCCGCCGGCGACTTCGTCACCGCGCCGGAGATCAGCCAGATGTTTGGCGAGCTGGTCACTGTCTGGCTCTACCAGGCATGGCTGGCGATCGGCCGGCCGACGCCGGTCGCCATCGCCGAAATCGGCCCCGGCCGCGGCACGCTGATGAGAGATATGCTGCGCACGCTTTCGCGGCTCGATCCGACGCTTACCGCCAGCGCATCGTTCGCCTTGATCGAGACCAGTCCGCGGTTGACCGAGGTCCAGAAACGGACGCTTGCCGGGACGTCGGCCACCATCGCCTGGCATGAGGCCGTCGAGACGCTGCCGCAGGGGCCGCTTCTGATTGTTGGTAACGAGCTGTTTGACGCGGTGCCCATCCGGCAGTTCGTCCGCGCTGGAGCCGGCTGGCGCGAACGGATGATCGGTCTCGACGATGCGAACCGGCTGCGCTTTTTCGTCGGCGCCGGCTCGCTCGACCCGATGCTGCTGCCGGAGGGTGCCGAGAATGCGCCGCAAGGTGCCATCGTCGAGGTGGCGCCAGCCCGCGCTGCCCTTATGGCGGCAATCGCCGGGCGACTTGCCGGATTTGGCGGCGCCGGCCTTTTTCTCGACTACGGTCACCTCCAGCCCGGGATCGGCGACACCTTGCAGGCCTTGCGCAAGCACGGTCATGAGGACGTGCTGGCCAATCCGGGGCAGGCCGATCTCACCGCCCATGTCGATTTCGCCGCCCTCGCGGCCACCGTTCGGGCACACGGCCTCGATGCCCACCTCTTCATGCAAGGTGAATTCCTGCTCAAGATGGGGCTTCTCGAACGGGCTGGCCGGCTTGGCGCCAATGCCGATGAGGCAGCTCGCGAAAAGATCGCGGCCGACGTCGAGCGCCTCGCCGGCCCCCAGGCCATGGGCGAACTCTTCAAGGTGCTTGCTGTCCTCCCCGCCGGCATTGCGGTTCCGCCGTTTCCAAGCACGGATTGACTTTTCGCTGCCGCCTCTCTCACTCTCCCGTCTCCGACTAGCGCCCGACATCAACTGCGCCGGCCTTCAACCGACCAGCCTTCAACTGCGCCCCTTCAACTCGCTTGACGAAATCGCTCATACGGACAACAAAGCCGCCATGCTGAATCAGACCAAACCGGATCCCGTTCGGTCGCCCTTGCTGGAAACGGCGCAAGGCATCCGCCACGGCTACTTCACGCGAGTCGGCGGCATTTCCAGCGGCATCTACCGGGGCCTCAACATCGGCACCGGCTCGAACGACGACCAGACGCTGGTGCGCGAAAATCGCCGCCGGGTCGCCGAATGGATGGGCGTGCCTGCAAACCATCTGCTGACCGCTCACCAGGTTCATTCGCCGGACGTCGTCATTGCCAGGGAGCCTTTTGCCGGCGAGCGGCCCAAGGCCGACGCCATTGTCACCGACCGGCCGGGCATTGCCGTCGGTGCCTCGACCGCCGACTGCGGACCGGTCCTCTTCGCCGACGCCGGGGCGCGCATTATCGGCGCCGCCCATGCCGGCTGGAAAGGCGCTTTTACCGGAGTGCTGGAAAACACCATCGCGGCAATGGAAAGCCTCGGCGCCCGGCGCGACCGCATCGTCGCAGTGCTCGGTCCTTCGATCGGCCCACGGAATTACGAAGTCGGACCGGAATTCGTCGCCCGTTTCGTCGACGCCGATGCCGGCAATGCTCGCTATTTCGCGCCCTCCGCAAATGCCGGACACGCGATGTTCGATCTCAACCGCTACACGGTCGACCGGCTGACCAAGGCTGGCGTCAACGCCGAAGGACTTGGCCGCTGCACCTATGCCGAGGAAGAGCTTTTCTACTCCTATCGGCGCAGCACGCATCGCAACGAGCCCGACTACGGGCGGCAGGTTTCGGCAATCGTTTTGGAGGCTGACTGATGGCGCTGCATTTCGAACGCTCGGAATTCGACGCGCGGCGCGATCGACTGATGATAGAGATCGCCGAAAAGAAGCTCGACGCCGTCCTGCTGTTCGCCCAGGAAAGCATGTATTGGCTAACCGGCTACGACACCTTCGGCTTCTGCTTTTTCCAGTGCCTGGTGGTCAAGGCCGACGGCTCGATGGTGCTGCTGACGCGTTCAGCCGACTTGCGCCAGGCGCGCCACACCTCGATCATCGACAACATCGTTTTGTGGACGGACCGCAACGGCGCCAATCCGGCGGTCGACCTGCGCAATCTGCTCAACGAACTCGACCTGCTCGGCGCCCGCATTGGCGTCGAATACGACACCCACGGCCTGACGGCCTACAATGGCCGGCGCCTCGACGAGCAGTTGCAGACCTTCGGGCAGATCGCGGATGCCTCCGGCATTGTCAGTCGGCTGCGGCTGTTCAAGAGCCCGGCAGAAATCGCCAAAGCGGAAAAAGCCGCAAATCTGGCCGACGACGCGCTGGACGCAGCACTGCCGCTGATCAAGCAGGGCGGGGATGAGGCGCTGATCCTCGCCGCCATGCAAGGTGCGATCTTTGCCGGCGGCGGCGATTATCCGGCCAACGAGTTTATCATCGGCTCCGGCGTCGACGCCCTGCTTTGCCGCTACAAGGCCGGTCGCCGCAAGCTCACCAAGAACGACCAGCTGACGCTCGAATGGGCCGGTGTCTTCCACCACTACCATGCGGCAATGATGCGCACGGTGTTGACTGGCAAGGTATCGAAACGCCACCAGGAATTGTTCGATGCCGCCCGCGCCGCGCTACTTGCAGTCGAGAAGGCGATGACGCCCGGTAATACGTTCGGCGACGTGTTCGACGCCCATGCCCGCACCCTCGAAGCCCACAATTTGACCAAGCACCGGCTCAATGCCTGCGGCTATTCGCTCGGCGCCCGCTTCACCCCGTCCTGGATGGACATGCCGATGTTCTATCAGGGTAATCCCGAACCGATTGCGCCGAACATGACGCTGTTCGCCCATATGATCATCATGGACTCCGAAACCGAAACCGCGATGACGCTTGGCCGCACCTATCTGACCACCGAATCCCAGCCGAAGCCGCTGTCCCGCCATGATCTCGACTTGATCGTGCAGTGAATCCATAATGGAAAGAGTGTGAGGGGCGTTCGTCGCCAAGGAGTTTTCAGACCAATGAGACGATCGCATGTGACGACCGTGTCATTGCTCGTGGCGCTGGCGCTGGCGGCCTGCACCAATGCGAAGGACGTTCTCGAACCGTCGGCCATTGCCCCGCAATCGACACAATCGCTCTCCGGAGCCGGAAGTGCCGCAACGCCCCCCGCAACTCCGGCTCGGCCTGCCGGCACCGCGCAAACTGCAGATACAGCGCAGCCTTCGGCTGCAGTAGCCGTGCCGCCCGCCAAAAGCGCGGCTGCCATTGCGCGGACCCGGCTGCAGGTGGCGCCGATCGTCGGCGCCTCGGTAGAAGCCGCGACACCGCTGACCGCCGAGCTTCAGACACGCGCCAGGCAGCGCGGCATCACCTTGGCCGGCAGCACCGACCAGACCCCAACGCATGTGCTCAAGGGCTATTTCTCGACCATGACGGAAGGCAAGGACACCACCGTCATCTACGTCTGGGACATCTATGACCCGGCCGGCAACCGGCTGCATCGCATCAACGGCCAGCAGAAGGCGCCCTCTGTCGGCGGCGGCGAAGGCTGGGCGGCGGTCGCCCCGGCGACCATGCAGGCAATTGCCGACCAGACAATCGACCAGTTCGCCACCTGGCTTGGCGGCGGCGCCGGCTGATCTGGAGCATGATTTCCGAAAAGTGAATCCGGTTTTCGGAAAAGACCATGCTCAGACTGAAAGATAGAGCTATCCCCGAATTCGGTCGGCATCGAAGTGGACCTATCGCCGCATCGTCAAGCCGTAAGCGTTTATTGAGATTAGCCGGCGGATTCCCATTCACGACGCTTGCAATACCGGCGCGGGCCGCTAAAAGCCCGACTAAGAGGCTGGAGTGCTATCGGAGTCTCTCAATCCTTCGCCAGGAACGGTGCATGAAGCTCTTCGCGGGCAATTCCAACAGGGTGCTGGCCGAATCAGTCGCCCGCTACCTCAACATTCCGCTGGGCAAGGCCAGCGTCAGGCGCTTCGCCGACCAGGAAATCTTCGTCGAGATCCAGGAGAATGTGCGCGGCGAGGACGTCTTCATCCTGCAGTCCACCTCGTTCCCGACCAACGATCATCTGATGGAACTGCTCATCATGATCGACGCCTTCATGCGCTCTTCGGCCAAGCGCATCACTGCGGTTATTCCTTATTTCGGCTATGCCAGGCAGGATCGCCGCGCCTCGGGCCGCACACCGATCTCGGCCAAACTGGTCGCCAACATGATCACGAGGGCGGGCGTCGACCGGGTGCTGACCCTGGATCTCCACGCCGGCCAGATTCAAGGCTTCTTCGACATCCCGACCGACAATCTGTTTTCCGTGCCGGTCATGGCCCGCGACGTAAAGGCGAAATACAAGCAGCTTGCCAATGTCATGGTGGTTTCGCCGGATGTCGGCGGCGTGGTCCGCGCCCGCGCCCTCGCCAAGCGCATCGATGCCCAGCTCGCCATCGTCGACAAGCGCCGCGAGCGCCCCGGCGAATCGGAAGTCATGAACGTCATCGGTGACGTGCGCGGCAAGGATTGCCTGTTGATCGACGACATCATCGATTCGGGCGGCACGCTGTGCAATGCAGCCGATGCGCTGCTTGCCGACGGCGCCACCAGTGTCACCGCCTACACTACCCATGGCGTTTTGTCCGGCGGCGCCATCGCCCGCATCGGCGCCTCGAAACTGCAGGAACTGGTCATCACCGATTCCATCCAGCCGACGCAGGCAGTGCTCGACGCCGCCAATATCCGCGTCATCTCTATCGCCGAATTGATGGGCGAGGCAATCTCACGCACGGCGACCGAGGAATCGGTGTCGAGCCTGTTCGATTAATGCATGTCCGCGCAAAACTGTGCAGCGGTTTTGCGATAACGACATGCATAAAAACAAGAATCCAAAGCGCGTCGCATGAGGCCGGTCGAACGCTACGCGCTTCAGGGCTGCGACTCAGGCCGAGCCGGACCGTTTATTCGCCGCACCTTCGCCAGCATCACGGGCGCCCCGCATGTAACCGCGTGGCGAGGCTCCCAGCATGCGCTTGAACATGGTGATGAACGCCGGCACGCTGTCATAGCCGAGATCGAGCGCCACCCTTGTGATCGGCTCGCCGTCGGCCAGCCGTGGCAGCGCCGCGAACAGACAGGCCTGCTGACGCCAGGTCGACAGCGACAATCCCGTCTGGCGGTGGAACGCGCGGGTGAAAGAGCGGCGGCTCATGCCAACGAGAGCGGCCCATTGGTCGATCGTCGCATGCGGTGACGGTGCCGAGACGAAGCGCCGGCACAGCGCTGCCAGTCTTGCGTCGGACGGGAACGGCAGTCCGAGCGGCCGTTCCGGCAGGTTCGGGATTTCGTGCAGCAGGAGCTTCATGATCAGCCCGCCCCGCCCCTCCAACTCGGCGCCCTGTGGCAGCTTTTCCGATTCCACGATCAGGCTGTGCATCAGATCGGTGATACCGACGACGCGCAACCCGTCCGGCAGGCCGGGAATGGCCTCCGGCATCACATAGACGGACCGCATGCTGACGTCGCCCAGCATCTCGACGGAATGTTCGGTGCCGGCGGGGATCCACATCGCGTGGTCGGGAGGCACCATCCAGCGCCCATGCCGCGTCGTTACCAGCACGACCCCGACCAGCGCGTGCAGCAACTGGCTGCGGCTGTGATGGTGCCGTGGCACATGGTAGCCGTCCGGATATTCGGTCGGCAGCGCCACTGCCGGCCCAACGGCCTGCTCCAGCCATTGCCAGCGACGCTCATGCAACAACCCGAGATCACCGTCGCCCGCTTTGAACATTTCCCTGCCATGCGGCATCAGCTATGGCCCACTTGCGAAACTATTGGACCAAACCACGAAAGAAGTCGCGTGACAAGCAACGTATAAGGCAGCCAGCCCATAAGACCGCGTGCGGAAGTGCCCGCCAAAAAAAACCACGGAGCATGCCTTGACAGATACCACAGCAACCGCCGAGGGCGAGCCGGCAGCGGCCGGCCACATCTCAGCTCAGGCGACGGCCTTCACCGTCATCCTGGCGGTGAGCTTCTGCCATTGCATCAACGACATCATGCAGTCGCTGCTGTCGGCGATCTATCCGCTGCTGAAGGACAATTACGGTCTCGATTTCTGGCAGATCGGCCTCCTGACTTTCACTTTCCAGGTGACGGCATCCTTGCTGCAGCCGGTGATCGGCATGATCACCGACAAGCGGCCGATGCCTTATTCGCTGCCCTACGGCATGGCCTCCTCGTTGATCGGACTGGTCGTGCTGGCCTACGCCGGACACTATTTCCTGCTCCTCATCGGCGCCTCGCTGATCGGTATCGGCTCGGCGATCTTCCATCCGGAATCCTCGCGCATCGCCCGCTTCGCCTCCGGCGGCCGGTTCGGTCTTGCGCAGTCGCTGTTCCAGGTCGGCGGCAATTTCGGCCAGGCTATGGGGCCGCTGCTGGCAGCCTTCATCGTCGTGCCCTTCGGCCAGACCAGCATCGCCTGGTTCGCCGGCGGCTCGCTGATCGGCATCATCGTGCTGTGGCAGGTCGGCGGCTGGTACAGCCGCCTGCGTGCCGCACAGGGCACCCGCAAGGCGGCAGGTTTCGTCTCGCCCTTCCCGCGCCGCAAGGTGATGGGAGCGCTGCTGGTGCTGACGCTGCTGGTACTGACCAAGAACGCCTATATTTCCAGCCTTGCCAGCTACTACACCTTCTATTCCATTCATAAGTTCGGTGTTTCGGTGCAGATGTCGCAAGTCATGCTGTTCCTGTTCCTCGGCGCCTCGGCCCTGGGCATCCTGCTCGGCGGCCCGTTTGGCGACCGCTACGGGCAGAAGGCGATGATCTGGTTCTCGATCGTCGGCGTGCTGCCCTTCACGCTGGCCCTGCCCTACGCCAATTTCGAGTGGACGATGGTTCTCACCGTGCTGATCGGCCTGATC
This sequence comes from Mesorhizobium sp. M1334, assembly GCF_040317995.1. Classification (NCBI taxonomy): domain Bacteria; kingdom Pseudomonadati; phylum Pseudomonadota; class Alphaproteobacteria; order Hyphomicrobiales; family Phyllobacteriaceae; genus Mesorhizobium; species Mesorhizobium sp. M1334. Next base: position 93,792 of record NZ_JAMYLM010000006.1, on the reverse strand, counting down.
CTGTCCTCGGCCTTCTCGAACATCGTCGTCTTCGCCCAGGAACTGGTGCCCGGCCGCGTCGGCATGATCGCCGGCATCTTCTTCGGCTTCGCCTTCGGCATGGGCGGCATCGCCGCCGCCGTGCTTGGCGTCGTCGCCGACATGAAAGGCATCGACTTCGTCTTCCAGGTCTGCTCGTATTTGCCGCTGCTCGGGCTACTGACGGTGTTCTTACCGAACATGCGGAAAGCCAGGAAAGTGGAGCATTGACCACGAGCAGGTGACACGTCGGGTTGAACCTCGGCTTTTAACCCTCCGCGGCCATTCATCTTGAATGGCTCAAATCTCGCGAGAGGAGAGAGCCGCCGACCGGATGAGATTCGTCTGCGGTCGGGATCACTGAATCGGGAGGTCGGAGGCGATCCTTACCAAACGACGCTCGATATCGTCGGCCACCAGGGCTGCTTCCTCGGCAATTGCCAATATTGTGCCCGACCGCCGGGTGATTGCAAAAGGCAGGCCGGCAAAATACACACCCGGGACGCTCGCAAACCCGTTCTCGTGCAGTGGTTGGCCGTGTGGATCGAGCACATCGGGAACGCGCACCCATCCGAAATCCCCAGTGAAACCGGTGCACCAGATCACCGTCGTGATCCCCCGCGCCGCGAGATCAATTGATCGGATCGGTGGATTGGGCAGACGCGCTTCAATCGTCTCCGCCGGGTCCGGCTCAGCCTCGGGGGCATCGATTCGGTTGCGCGCGATATAATCGTCGATCTGGCTTCGAACTCTGGCGGAGCCCTCGTCCGCATGGCGAACATGCGCTTCCGCCTCGTCGCTGAACGAGAGGCGGCCGTCGTCGACGCCCGTGAGCCGACCCAGTACGACGACGCCTTGCGCACTGAGGGACTGCAGGCTGATCGTATGGAGCGCTCCTTGCAGCGGCCTTCCTGGGATTGGGCCCTGTTCAAGTATTTCCTTGCGCGTCACGTCTAGCAGTCCGCTAAGAACCAGCCAGACACTGATGTGACGACCTCGATACGTTCGGGGCAGCCGGCCGACTCGGCTCGTTGCGAGAAACACAGTTCGCCCCGCTTGGGCCAAGTCCTCGGCGATTTGGCCTCCCGACTGGGCACTACCGACCACCAGCACCGCTCCACTGTCGAGACCGGATGCGTTGCGGTAGGCTGATGCGTCGATCTGCCGGACTTCGGGCGGCAACAAAGCGGAGAAGGACGGGCGCACCGGGCAGTTCTGGTTACTGCTGGCGATCACCACATTTCTCGCACACAGGGAACCGCGCGGAATGGTAAGCCGGTACAGGCCGTCGCTCGCAACAAGGTCGGTCACCGGCGTACCGGTTTCCACCGGGAGGGCATGACGGCGGGCATAGTCCTCCAACATCGCGACAAACTCGCCGCTTGTCATTGCGCCGTCGGGATCGGAGCCGACATAGCTATCCCCGGGCATGACCGTTTGGATGTTCGCGGTATTTATCCGAAATGAGTCCCAACGCTGGGTCCGCCAGGTCTCACCGATGCGATGTCGCTCCAGCACTCTGTGACGTAAGCCGCGCTGCATCAGCGCATGACTGACACCTAGCCCCGCCCAGCCGGCACCGATGACGACGGCATCAAGAATGTCCGTTGCGCTCGTCATTGCGTTCCCCTCTGACTGTCACCCCATTGTACTTCGTGAAATCAGTAAACGGTTCGCTTTCCAGTACGGCTTGCTCTCAGGCTTGACAAATCGAACATGACAACACTTGGCGTGGCGATGACTAAGATGTCGTGTCTCGTGTAAGTCGCGCCTGTGCGGAAGTTTGTCAACTGAACGTCCGCCAAGGGCGCAAAGCCGAAATTCAGTGAGATGCTGCCCATACCTGCCTTTTGCTTGCACCGCCGCTCGCCTTCCGCTATAGAGCCGCCACCCGCGTAGACACCCTTGGAGGCAACGCGGCGGAAGGCCGCCTCACCCGGCGGCTTTCGACGTTTACGGCCCAGCCACGCTGGCCGCGAACGCTCCAGAACAACGCGAAAGGAAATGCCATGAGCCACGATACTTACGAGCTCAAGGCCGAAGCGCGCGAACAGGTCGGTAAGGGGTCCGCCCGTGCAGTTCGCCGCAACGGTAAAGTGCCTGCAGTGATTTACGGCGACAAGCAGCCTCCCCTGGCGATTGCGCTGACCTATAAGGACATCTACTACAAGATCCATGGCGGCGGGTTTCTGACCACGGTCGCCACGATCGATGTCGACGGCAACAAGATCCAGGTTCTGCCCAAGGATTTTCAGCTCGACCCGGTCAAGGATTTCCCGGTCCACGTCGATTTCCTGCGCATCGGCAAGGATACCGAAGTCAATGTCGACGTGCCCGTGCACTTCATCAATGAAGACAAGTCGCCCGGCATCAAGCGCGGCGGCGTGCTCAACATCGTGCGCCACGAGGTCGAGTTCCACTGCCCTGCCAATGCGATCCCGGATTTCATCACCGTCGATCTCACCGGCACCGATATCGGCGATTCCATCCACATTTCGGCCGTCACCTTGCCGGCCGGCGTCAAGCCGGTGATCTTCGACCGCGACTTCACCATCGCGACCATTGCCGGCTCCTCGGCGATGAAGCCGGAGGCGGTAGAAGAGACGACTGAAGCGGCTGCGCCCGAAGCGGCTCCTGCCGCCGAAGAGAAGTAACTCCTTCCCGCCCGGAGGCGACGATGCTTGTCTTTGCAGGCCTCGGCAATCCGGGCGCGAAATACGCCAGCAACCGGCACAATGTCGGCTTCATGGCGGCGGACGCGATCGCCCGCCGCCATTCCTTTTCGCCCTGGTCGAAGAAATTCCAGGGTCTGATCGCCGAAGGCACGCTTGCCGGCGAAAAGGTGATCCTGATCAAGCCGCAGACCTTCATGAACCTGTCCGGCCAGTCGGTCGGCGAAGCCTTGCGCTTCTATAAGCTCGGCCCTTCGGCGCTGACTGTCTTTTATGACGAGATCGACCTTGCTGCCGGCAAGGTGCGCGTCAAGGTCGGTGGCGGTTCCGGCGGCCACAACGGCATCCGCTCGCTCGACCAGCACGTCGGCAAGGATTTTCGCCGTGTGCGCATCGGCGTCGGCCACCCCGGCGTCAAGGAAATGGTGCATGGCCATGTGCTCGGCGATTTCGCCAAGGCCGACCGCGAATGGCTGGACGTGCTGCTCGACGCAATCGCCGACGGTGCCGGATTGCTTGCCGAGGGCGACGACAATTCCTTCATGAACCGCGTGACGCTGGCCTTGCGCGACAAGCTCACGCCGACGGGCGACGACGACCGCCCGCCGCCCAAGGCGCCAAAGGCACAAAGCCACGTCCGCCAGGCGCGGCCGCAGCAGCCGGCGGCCAAGCTGCCCGAAACCGGCCCGATGGCGGCCATGCTGAAGAAGCTTTTTGGCGGCAAGGACTGAGCCATGGCGCCGTCAGCGCCGCGGGCATAAGTGCTCAGGGCTTGACGATCATCGGCGCTTTCGCCCATAGCCCTGATCAAATTCGATTTCCCGATAGGACCAGACAAAAATGGGTTTCAAATGCGGCATCGTTGGCTTGCCCAACGTCGGCAAGTCGACGCTCTTCAATGCGTTGACCAGGACGGCGGCGGCACAGGCCGCCAATTATCCGTTCTGCACCATCGAACCGAACACCGGCGAGGTGGCGGTGCCCGACCCGCGCCTGCAGAAGATCGCCGCGATCGGCAAGTCGAAGGAGATCATCCCGACCCGCATCTCGTTCGTCGACATTGCTGGCCTGGTGCGTGGCGCCTCGAAAGGCGAAGGGCTTGGCAACCAATTCCTCGCCAACATCCGTGAGGTCGACGCCATCGTCCATGTGCTGCGCTGCTTCGAGGATGACGACATTACCCATGTGGAGGGCCGCATCGATCCTGTCGCCGATGCCGAGACCGTCGAGACCGAATTGATGCTTGCCGACCTCGACAGCCTCGAGCGCCGCATCGTGCAGATCCGCAAGCGTGCCGCCGGCAAGGACAAGGAAGCAGCGACCGTACTTCCGATGATGGAAGCGGCGCTTGAGCTGCTGCAGGCCGGCAAGCCCGCCCGCATCCTGCTCAACGGCATCTCGGCTGAGGATCTGCGCATCCTGCAGGGGCTGAATCTCTTGACCTCACACCCGGTGCTTTACGTCTGCAACGTGGCGGAAGCCGACGCCGCCACCGGCAACACGCATACCAGGGCGGTCGAGAAGATGGCCGCCGCGCAAGGTGCCCGCACCGTTGTGATTTCAGCGGCGATCGAGGCCGAAGTCGCCCAGCTCTCGGACGAAGAGGAAATGGAATTCCTGGCAACGCTCGGCCTGGACGAACCCGGCCTGAACAAGGTGATCCGCGCCGGCTACGAGCTTTTGCAGCTCATCACCTATTTCACCGTCGGCCCCAAGGAGACGCGCGCCTGGACCGTGCACAAGGGTGCCAAGGCGCCGCAAGCGGCAGGCGTCATCCACACCGATTTCGAGCGCGGCTTCATCCGCGCCCAGACCATCGCCTATGACGACTTCGTCAGGCTGGGCGGCGAAGTGGCGGCCAAGGAGGCCGGCAAGGCGCGCGACGAAGGCAAGGAGTATGTCGTCCAGGACGGCGATATCATGCTGTTCAAGTTCAACACCTGACCCGGCGAGACCCGCCCGGCCTCCCCAATGGCTGTTGCTCGGCCACAACTTCATAACAGGCATCGCGGCGGCGTCTTGCCGCTGCTTGACGGCACGTCACGCCCGGTCTAAGGGGCCTCTGCGCTGGTCTCGAGCCTCACATGGCCATGTCAGTGCGATCTGAGTGACGCGCCCCTTCCGAACGAAACCCTCTTTAGCAACAGCAAGGGAGACCGGCGATGATCAAGGCCTTCGTCGTCGACAATGATCGCCTGCGCGTTGTCGACGATCTCCTGCAAAACAGCGATGCTGTCGTCTGGGTCGACCTTCTCAGTCCGACAAAGGAAGAAGAGACCACGATCGAGACCTGGCTCGGCATTGCCGTTCCGACCCGGGAAGAGATGGAGGAGATCGAGATCTCGAGCCGTCTCTACGTCGAGGACGGCGCCTACTTCATGACCGCCATTCTGCCGGCTCAGACCGAACTGGATGATCCCTTGATGTCGCCGGTCACCTTCGTGCTCGCCGGCAGCAGGCTGATCACCGTGCGTTACCACGAGCCGAAGGCGTTCAAGACCTTTCCGCTGCGCGCCGAGAAGGTGGCGACCGGCTGCACCAGCGGCGACACCATCCTGATTGGCCTGCTGGAGGCGATCGTCGACCGCCTCGCCGACATTCTGGAGCGCGCCGGCCGCGACGTCGAGGCGATCTCGCGCGACATCTTCGAGGCACGATCGACCAAGGTTTCCAAGCGCAACCGTGACTTCCAGGAACTGTTGAAAGGCATTGGCCGCAAGGAGGACCTCGCCTCCTCGGTCCGCGACAGCCTGATCTCGCTGCAGCGCCTTGCCGGCTTTCTCGCCCATGCCTCCACTCAGACCAAGATGAGCAAGGATACTCGCGCCCGCATCAAGACCTTGTCGCGCGACGTGCTGTCGCTTGCCGACCACGCCACCTTCCTGTCGCAGAAGATCAGCTTCCTGCTCGACGCGACGCTGGGCATGATCTCGATCGAGCAGAACGCCATCATCAAGATCTTCTCCGTCGCCGCTGTCATCTTCCTGCCGCCGACGCTTGTCGCTTCAATCTACGGCATGAATTTCGACATCATCCCTGAGCTCAAATGGCACTTTGGCTATCCCTTCGCCATCGGCATGATGGTGCTTTCGGCAATCCTGCCCTTCTGGTATTTCCGCCGTCGCGGCTGGCTATAGGGTCGTCAATGCGCGCTACGGCTTGGGCACAGCAGGCTGGCGCACCAGAAATTGCTTGACCAAATGCCGCCCTGCCTGCATCCGGGACCCGACGCGCAGCGATTGTACAATCCTGAACAGGATTTCCAGACCATGACCACAAAGACCTGGGCTTATGAGGATTTTGTCGAGGGCGCTTCGCTCGACCTCGGCACCAAGCTGGTAAGCGCCGCTGAAATCATAGAATTCGCCGACGAGTTCGATGCCCAGCCGATGCATCTCGACGAGGCCGCGGGCAAGGCCAGCATCCTCGGCGGGCTGGCGGCTTCGGGCTGGCACACCTGCGCCATGTTCATGCGCATGCTGTGCGATGCCTTCCTGCTCGACTCGACCTCCCAGGGCGCGCCAGGCGTCGACCAGGTCAAATGGAAACGGCCGGTCCTGGCCGGTGACCTGTTGAGCGGCAGCACCACCGTCCTTGCCAAGCGACTGTCCAGATCGAAGCCCCGCCTTGGCCTGGTGACCATGCGCAGCGAGTTGTTCAACCAGCGCGGCGAAGGTGTTTTCGAGCTCGAAAACACCGTCATGTTCCTCACCCGCGAGGGCAGTGCGTGAGCCTCGACGAATTCTTCTGCATCGGTATCACCGTCACGCTCGGTTCACATCGATTCGAACCGGAGGCGATCAAGGCGTTCGCCCGCAAATACGACCCGCAGATATTCCATATCGACGAAGAGGCGGCGAGGAACAGTATATTCGGCGGGCTCTGCGCCTCGGGCTGGCACACCGCCGCCACCTGGATGAAATTGAACCTCCAGGCTGGCATGGAGGCAGAGGTCGCCCGCTGGCCCGGCCCCGGGCCGGTGCCGGAATTCGGTCCCTCGCCCGGCTTCAAGAACCTCAAATGGCCCAAACCTGTCTATGCCGGGGAAACCGTGACTTTCAGCCGCACCGCGCTGGCCCATCGCCCCATCGCCTCGCGACCGGGCTGGCGGCTGCTGACGCTCCGCTCAGAGGCCTTCGATTCGACCGGCGACAAGGTCATCGAATTCGAAAGTGCCGTGCTGGTGAAGGTGGAGTGAGCGGAGTTCTTCCCCTCTCCCACAGGAAAGAAGGAAGAAACGCTCAATGCCCCTCAAACCCGATCAGCGTCCTCACCGGTACGCCGAGCGCCTCTAACCTCTCTCGGCCGCCAAGGTCCGGCAGGTCGATGACGAAGCAGGCGGCGAGGATATCGGCGCCGATCTGCCGCAATAGCTTGACGGCCGCCTCGGCCGTGCCGCCGGTGGCGATCAAATCGTCGACGAGGATTACCTTCTCGCCTGGAGAAACACCGTCTTTATGCATCTCCATCTCGTCCAGCCCGTATTCCAGGCTGTAGGCGACGCGCACCGTCTCGTAAGGCAGCTTGCCTTTTTTACGGATCGGCACGAAGCCGGCCGAGAGCTGGTGGGCGATGGCGCCGCCGAGGATGAAGCCGCGCGCCTCGATGCCGGCGATCTTGTCGATCTTCAGGCCGGCATAGGGATGCACCAGTTCGTCGATGGCGCGGCGGAAGGCCCGCGCATTGCCGAGCAGCGTGGTGATGTCGCGAAACAGGATGCCCGGCTTGGGATAATCCGGAATGGTGCGGATCGCGGCAAGCAGCGTCTCTTCGAGCGAGGATTTCATCGAGCGGCTCTCCGGGCTATTCAGATTCGGCTGAAGGCGTGAAAGGAATGGGCCAATCGTAACCCGGCGCCGCCAAGTCCGGCTACCGCCATGTGATGCCTGACGGAAAATTGTCCGGCAAAGGGCCTTGCTCAGCGTCGGCTGCGATCAATCGACATGCCTGCAACGAAAAGGGCGCCTTTCGACGCCCTCGCATTCTCGTATATCGCAGGGCTCAGTGCGCCACGCCGGCCCACACCTTGCGCTTGGTCAGGTAGACCAGCGCACCGAACAGCAGCAGGAAGACCAGCACGCGAAAGCCGGTCTTCTTGCGGTCCTCGAGGTGCGGCTCGGCCGCCCACATCAGGAAGGCCGACACGTCGCGCGAGTACTGGTCGACCGTCTGCGGCGCGCCGTCATCATAGGTAACCTGGCCGTCGGAGAGCGGCTTCGGCATCTTCAGCGACACGCCGGACAGGAAGTACGGATTGTAGTGCGTGCCTTCCGGTATGACCATGCCCGCCGGCGGCTGCTGGTCGTAGCCGGTCAGCAGTGAGTGGATGTAGTCGGGGCCGCCCTGCGCATATTGCGTAAAGATGTCGAACACGAAGCGCGGGAAGCCGCGCTCGACCCCGCGCGCCTTGGCCAGCAGCGACATGTCGGGCGGTGCTGCGCCGCCATTTGCCGCCGCTGCCGCTTCGACATTGGGGAATGGCGCCGGGAAATGGTCGGACGGCTTGCCGGGACGGTCGAACATGTCGCCGGCATCGTTCGGGCCGTCATGGATCGTATATTCGGCCGCCAGCGTCTTGATCTGCGCATCCGAATAGCCAAGGCCTTCCAGCGTACGGAACGCCACCAAATTCATCGAATGGCAGGCCGAGCAGACTTCCTTGTAGACCTTCAGTCCGCGCTGCAGCTGGGCCTTGTCGTAGGTGCCGAATGGCCCGGCGAAGCTCCAGTCCATTTCCTTCGGTTCGTGTATCGGGAAATGCGTCGGCGCCGCCTCATTGTGCGCCTCTTCCTGGGCGCTGGCTCCAGTGCTTGCGGCACCCATGCCCGCGGCCACAAGGCCAAGCAGCGCCAGCGAGGAGAGAATCTTTTTCATGCCAATTCCCCTTGAGATTCTCTGACGCGCTGTCATCGTCTCGAGCATGACCTTGTCCGAGTACCGGTTTCCACTTTTCGGGATCATGCTCAGCCCTTGGTTTCCGGCGCGGTCGTGGCACCGGCCGGATGTCCGCCGCCGCCCTTGTTCTTCTCGAGCACCGCCTCGGTAATCGAATTCGGCAGCCGCCGCGGCTTTTCGATCAGCCCGAGCACCGGCAGCGCTACCAGGAAGAAGGCGAAGTAGAACAGCGTCGCCATCTGCGCCATGAATACATAGCTGCCCTCGGCCGGCTGCGAGCCCAGCCAGCCGAGCAGGATGGCGTCTGCCACGAACAGCCAGAAGAACAGCTTGTACCAGGGCCGGTAGACTGCCGAGCGCACCTTCGAGGTGTCGAGCCACGGCACCAGGAACAGCATGACAATCGCGCCGAACATGCAGAGCACGCCCCCGAGCTTGGAGTTGATGGGCCCGATATTGAAGGTGATGGCGCGCAGGATCGCGTAGAACGGCAGGAAATACCATTCCGGCACGATGTGGGCCGGCGTCTTCAGCGGGTTGGCCACGGTGTAATTGTCGGGATGGCCGAGATAATTCGGCAGGTAGAACACGAAATAGGCGAAGACGAACAGGAACACGATCATGCCGAACCCGTCCTTTATGGTCGCGTAAGGCGTGAAGGCGAGCGTGTCGGTTTTCGATTTGACCTCGATGCCGGTCGGATTGTTCTGGCCGACGACGTGAAGCGCCCAGATGTGCAGCACGACGACGCCGGCAATCATGAACGGCAAAAGGTAGTGCAGCGCAAAGAAGCGGTTCAGCGTCGGATTGTCGACCGCGAAGCCACCGAGGAGAAGCTGCTGGATCCAGTCGCCGACCAGCGGAATGGCGGTGAAGAAGCCGGTGATGACGGTGGCGCCCCAGAAGCTCATCTGGCCCCAGGGCAGCACATAGCCCATGAACCCGGTCGCCATCATCAGCAGGTAGATGATGCAGCCGAGGATCCACAGCAGCTCACGCGGCGCCTTGTAGGAGCCGTAGTAGAGGCCACGGAAGATATGGATGTAGACGGCGACGAAGAAGAACGACGCGCCGTTGGAATGGAGATAGCGCAGCAGCCAGCCCGAATTCACGTCGCGCATGATCTTTTCGACCGAATCGAAGGCGAGCGTGCTGTCGGCCGCATAGTGCATGGCCAGCACGATACCGGTCAGGATCTGCGCCGCCAGCATAAGCGCAAGGATGCCGCCGAAGGTCCAAGCATAGTTCAGGTTGCGCGGCACCGGATAGGCGATGAAGCTGTCATAGACCAGCCGGGGCAGCGGCATGCGCGAATCGAACCAGCGTCCGATACCGGTCTTGGGCGTATAGGTCGAGTGTCCCTCGCTCATGGAAATATCCCCTGCCTCAGCCGATACGGATCTTGGTGTCGGAAACGAATTGGAACACCGGTACTGCCATGTTCTCCGGCGCCGGCCCCTTCCGGATGCGGCCGGCGGTATCGTATACGGAACCGTGGCATGGGCAGAACCAGCCGCCGAAATCGCCTTCCTGGCCGAGCGGGATGCAGCCGAGATGGGTACAGACCTGGACCATCACCATCCAGGCTTCCTTGCCCGGCGTGGTTCGATTGGCGTCGGTCGCCGGCGCATCGGCCGGCAGGTTGGCATTGCGGGCGATTGGATCCTTGAGCTCGGCGAGATTGACCGCCTCGGCGTCCTTCATCTCTTTTTCGGTGCGGTTGCGCACGACCACCGGCTTGCCGCGCCACTTCACGACGAGCGACATTCCTGGCGTCAACGACGAGACGTCGACCTCGACCGAGGCAAGCGCCAGCGTCGAGGCATCCGGACGCATCTGGTCGATGAACGGCCAAGCAACGGCGCCCGCGCCGACCACCGCGGCCATGCCGGTGGCGACGTAGAGAAAATCACGACGGTTGGGATCCTGGGTGTCGGTTGCGCTCACGGGTGCCTGATCCTTTCGCCTCTTCCGTGCCGGCGGCCGAGCTTGTTCCCCGCTCAATCGCGCCGGCCCGACAGCGCATGGCGAACAGGCTAGCGAATTCCTCCGGCATTTGGGACTTGGGTTTATGCGTGAAGCCTGTTTTTGTCCAGACGGGCGAAGGCACAAGGGCAGATTGTCGCGGGGGCGTAATTTGCCCAGCGGAACGATTGGAAAACAGCAGCAAAACCAAACGGCTGCGTTCACCTCGACAGCGGACGCTCGCCCGGTTTATCCTCGCCCCATGGCGCATGTCATCGACCGCGACAAATGGGCCAAAGCGCCCGACCAGTTGCCCGACCACTGGCAAGGCGAGTTGCAATGCGGGCCTTACGGCTCCAACAGTTGCCTGATCTTTAACTACCTGCCGGAGACCGGCGGCGGCCCGAGGCTGCACAGCCATCCCTATTGCGAGATTTTCATCATCCGAACCGGGACCGGTCTGTTCACCGTCGGCGACCGGCAGATCGAGGCCACAGCCGGCCAGATCCTGGTCGTACCGCCGAACACGCCGCACAAATTCACCAATCTCGGGCCAGGCCCGCTGGAAACCACCGACATACACGAGAACGGCAGCTTCATCACCGAGTGGCTGGAATAACACTTTCCAAACCAGTTCCGGTTCGGATCATGCGCTGGCGCCGAGCCTGGCCAGCACGGCCTTGGGAATGTTGTATTCCCGGATCACCGCGTCGTGCTTGCGCAGGCCGCAGAGTTCACGCTGTATGAAATACCCGTGCACCGCTTCGGCTGCATCCCTGAGCAGCCGGGCACGGTCGACACTGTCGCAATTCTCGCGCAGCCTCGTCAATGTTTCCTCGACGCGCCGGCCGGCGCGGCCGAGCGCGGCCGCCTTCTCGCCGAGGATTTCATGGCCAAGCAGGTCCAACGCGCTCTCCTGCGCGCCGGACCGTCCGAAATTCGATGGCATTCTCACCGCCATGGTCTACTCCGGTTTTTAGAAACTACTCCGCCGGCCGGGTCTCGGCCAGCGCGCTCTCCTCGTTGAACAGGAAGCCGCCGGACTGCCGCTTCCACAGCCTGGCATAGAGCCCGTCGAGCCCGACCAGCTCGTCATGCGTGCCTTGCTCGACGATGCGGCCCTCGTCGAGCACCACAAGCCGGTCGAGTGCCGCAATGGTCGACAGCCGATGCGCGATGGCGATGACCGTCTTGCCTTCCATCAGCCTTGCCAGATTTTCCTGGATCGCCGCCTCGATGTCGGAATCGAGCGCCGAGGTCGCTTCGTCGAGCACCAGGATCGGTGCATCCTTGAGGAAGACGCGGGCGATCGCCACGCGCTGGCGCTGGCCGCCGGAGAGCTTGACGCCGCGCTCGCCGACATAGGCCTCGTAGCCGATACGATCGCGATTGTCGCGCAGACCGAGGATGAACTCGTGCGCCTCGGCTTTCTTCGCTGCCGCGACCACCTCGGCGTCGGTCGCTTCCGGCATGCCGAGCTTGATGTTGTCGCGCAGCGAGCGGTGGAAAAGTGCCGTATCCTGGCTGACGACGCCGATATTGGCGCGCAGCGAATTCTGCGTGACCGTGGAGACGTCCTGCCCGTCAATGGTGATCTTGCCGCTCTCGAGGTCGTAGAGGCGCAGGATCAGATTGACCAAGGTCGTCTTGCCGGCGCCGGACGGGCCGACCAGGCCGACCTTTTCGCCCGGCCGCACGACGAGGTCGATGCCGTTGAGCACGCCGGACCCCTTGCCGTAGTGGAACTCGACATTGCTGACGTCGATGCGCCCGCCGCCGACGACAAGCTCTTTCGCGTCCGGCGCATCGGTCAGGCCGAGCGGCTGTGAGATCAGCGCCTTGGAGTTCTCCAGCACGCCGAGATTCCGCAACATGCCGTTGAGCTGCATCATCAGCCGGCCGAGCAGCATGTTCAGCCGCAGCACCAAAGACAGCGTGAAAGCCACGGCGCCGACTGTGATCGAACCCTCGACGCAGAGATAAACGGCGAAGCAGGCGATCGCCGTGATCATGATGCCCGACAGCATCGTCAGCGCCATGCGCACGCCTGTCAGCCGGCGGGTGAACGGGCGCAGCGCGTCGAGATAGATGTCGAAGCCGTTCCTGATGTAGTGGTCGTCGCCATCGGCCGAGAACAGTTTCAGCGTCTGCACGTTCGAATAGGAATCGACAAGGCGGCCGGTGATCATCGAGCCGGCTTCGGCGGTCGCTTCGGCATGTTTGCGGATTGCCGGCAAATAGCGCCTGGCCAGCAAGCCGAAGGCCGTAATCCAGATCACCACCAGCACCGCCAGCCGGAGATCGAGCCCGGCGACCAGCGCCAGCGTCGTCACCGTATAGACGACCATGAACCAGACGACCTCAATGAAGCTTTCCATCAGATCGCCGGTCGCCTGTCCCGCCTGCCAGACCTTGGTCGCGATACGCCCGGCAAAGTCGTTCTGGAAGAAGGCGTAGGATTGGCGCGAGACATGGCGATGCGCCTGCCAGCGCACCAGATTATAGAAACCCGGCGTGATCGTCTGCTCGTCGACCAGCGCCGACAGACCGACGACAATGGTGCGGATGACCAGCACCACCGCGATCATGAAGACAAGTTCCGGGCCGGCGGCAGTCCACAGCGCGTGCCAGCCGCGTTCGCCGGGAAGCTGGTCGAGGATGTCGACCAGCCGCCCGACGAAATAGAACAGTCCGGCTTCGACCAGCGGCGCGATGCCGCCGATCACCAGCATGGCGAAGAAGGCGATCTTCGCCTGCCCGACATAATGCCAGAGGAAACCCCTGACGCCGGCAGGTGGCCGAAGGTCCGCGGGCTCCCGGAATGGAAAAACCCAGTTCTCGAACCAGCGGTAGATGGCAGTCATCATTCGGCGGCTTCACCCTTGGCGATTGCATCGTTGGCGGCTGCATCGTTGGCAGAAGGGCCGTCGTCGAGCAGGAATCCGCCCGACTGACGTTGCCAGAGCTGGGCGTAGAGCCCGCCTTTGGCAACGAGTTCCTCATGCGAACCTTCCTCGATGACTCGGCCCTTGTCCATGACCACGAGCCGGTCCATGGCCGCGATCGTCGACAGCCGGTGCGCAATGGCGATGACGGTCTTGCCTTGCATCAGTTTGTAGAGATTCTCCTGGATGGCCGCCTCGGCCTCGGAATCGAGGGCGGAGGTCGCCTCGTCGAGAATGAGGATCGGCGCGTCCTTCAGCATGACACGGGCTATGGCGATGCGTTGCCGCTGGCCGCCGGACAATTTGACGCCGCGATCGCCGACATGCGCGTCGAAACCCTTGCGGCCGTTCGAATCCGACAAGCCGGCAATGAAATCCAGCGCCTCGGCGCGCCGCGCCGCCTCGATCAGCATCTCGTTGCTGGCGTCCGGCCTGCCATAGAGGATGTTCTCGCGTACCGAGCGATGCAGCAGCGAGGTGTCCTGCGTGACCATGCCGATCTGGGCCCGCAGCGAGTCCTGCGTCACTGCCGCAATGTCCTGGCCGTCGATCAGGACCTTGCCGCTTTCGAGGTCGTAGAAGCGCAACAGAAGATTGACCAGCGTCGACTTGCCGGCACCCGATCGACCGACGATGCCGACCTTCTCGCCCGGCTTCACCGTCAGCGACAAGCTTTCGATCACACCCTTCTGCTTGCCGTAGTGGAAGCGGATGTCCTCAAAACGGATCTCGCCCTTGGTCACGGCAATATCCTTGGCGCTAGGCCGGTCTTCGACGAGGCGCGGCAGCGAGATCGAGGCGATGCCGTCCTGCACCGTGCCGATATTCTCGAACAGCGTGGACATCTCCCACATGATCCATTGCGACATGCCCCAGAGCCGCAGCACGAGGCCGATGACCAGGGCGACAGCGCCGATCGTCACGGCTTGGCCGAGCCACAGCCATAGCGAGATCGAGGCGACCGAAAACAACAGCAGCGAATTCAGGACATAGAGCAGGCCGTAGAGTTGCGTCACCAACCGCATCGATCGGTAAACGGTGTCGAGAAAGCCGGCCATACCGTCCTTGGCGAAGGATGCTTCGCGCCGCGCATGCGAGAACAGCTTGACCGTCTGAATATTGGAGTAGCTGTCGACGACACGGCCAGTCATGGTCGAGCGCGCATTGGCCTGCTCCTCGCCGACCTTGCCCAGTCGCGGGATGAAATAGCGCAACAGCAGGACATAGCCGGCAAGCCAGACGGCAAGCGGCGCAGCCAGCCGCCAGTCTGCCGAGCCGACAATGAACAGCATGCCGAGAAAATAGACGACGATATAATTGAGCACATCGATGAGCTTGATCACGCACTCGCGCACGGCGAGCGCTGTCTGCATCAGCTTGGTCGCGATGCGCCCGGCAAACTCGTCCTGATAGAAGCTCATCGACTGCTTGAGCAGGTACCGATGCACCTGCCAGCGGATACGCATCGGATAATTACCCATCAGCGTCTGCTGGTTGAGCAGCGAATGGAACCAGACCGTTGCCGGCAGCGCGAAAACCACGATGAAGGCCATGCCGGCCAGCTTCAAGCCTTCGGTCTGCAGGAACGTCTCGCGATTCTGTCCGGACAGCCAGTCGACGATCCGGCCCATGAAGCCGAACATCCACACCTCGGCAAGGGCGATGGCCGTCACCAGTACCGCATCGAGAGCGATGTAGGGCCATGCGCCGCGCGTGTAATGCACGCAGAAGGCGATCAGTGTCCGCGGCGGCTCGACCGGCTCCTTGGCAGGGAACGGATCGAGCCTTTTTTCAAACCAGCTAAACATAGTGATGCTCACAATTTCCCGCTCACGCGGCACGCGAACGGACGAGGTGCCCAGACCGCAGGGCGTCAAGGACCGGCGATACGGTATCGTCCGCCTCGCCGGCCCTGCTTCGCGCTATATAGGTTGTCGCGGGCCTTTCGCCGACAGTCTCGGTTGACGATGCTGATGACGTTTTGACGATCCGGATTTTCGCGCCGGTTTTTGCACCAGGTCGGATCAGCCTGATGATCCGGCGCACCAGCGACGGCCGGCTATGGTCCGGAACGGCGCGCGAGAAATCGACGTCCGGCAGCATGCCGCGATGCGGACGCCGGCGGGTCTCGGCGTGAACCGCCGACGAGTGGGTCTCGCCGATCAAAAGCGCCCAGGTCGCGGTCTTGCGCTCGTGCAGGCTTCTTGAGCCGGGTATTTTACAGGGATCGAACATCGGTCCGTCCTCCAGTTGAAGATGCAGGTAGAAGGGTGAACCAACCCAGGCGGCGGGCATGCGCGGCGCGGCAAAGGTGGCGTCGGTCGAAGCGCGTTCAGGTGGGGCGTTCAGCCCCTTCCACAGCTTGAAAAACATCGCAGGATTCCTTCAAGGGCCGAAAAAGGTTTCGGCGGGAATCGGTGCGATGAAGTCTAGAAGGTCAGGAGAATCGTCGTACCGAAACCGCCGTCGGGCTGGTAAGCCCACGAGAGAGGTGGTGGATGTGCATGGCCATCATGAATTACCCCTCCATCGGTTCGGGTTGACAATGCTGGCCGTATAACCGACTTCGCAGAAAATGACGACCCGCCAGTCCAGGAATTTCCAAAACCGCGAGAGCTCTGTGGCTGATCTGCCACTTATTAGAAAGACGCGGAAATGAACGACCGTCTCCGCATCGCGCTCTACCAGCCTGATATCGCCGGCAACACCGGGACAATCCTGCGCTTCGCCGCTTGCCTCGGTCTCGGCGTCGACATCATCGAACCGGCAGGCTTCCCGCTCGGTGACCGGGCGCTGAAACGGGCCGGCATGGACTACCTCGAAATGGCGGCGCTCACCCGGCATGTCGACTGGCACGCCTTCGAGGACTGGCGCAAGCTTGCCAAGCGGCGGCTGGTGCTGCTGTCGACCAAAGCAGCTGCCGCCTACACGGATTTCGCCTTTGCCGGCGACGACATTCTCCTGTTCGGCCGCGAATCCGCAGGCGTGCCGGATGCCGTCCACGAGGCGGCGGATGCGCGCCTGACCATCCCGATGCAGCCCGGAGCGCGCAGCATCAACGTCGCGCTTTCCGTTGCGATGGTGGCGGGCGAGGCGATCCGGCAGCTTCGCTAGGACGTGTACGCGATCGCCGGCCGCAGCGACCAAGGCATCGTCCTCACGCAACACTGCGTCCTCTCCGGTCATTCTCATCCAGACGCCCATCGCCATCTCCTGCCGTTTGCATCTTCGAGGCTTCTTCGCTACAAGCTCAACTTAACTTGAGGTCAAGCGGAAAATCGGAGATGGCTGCGGCAACGGAATTGACGGTCGGCCAGGTGGCGACGCGCAGTGGCGTGGCGGTGTCGGCGCTGCATTTCTATGAAGCGCGCGGGCTGATCCGCAGCCACCGCACATCAGGCAACCAACGGCGTTACGGCCGCGACGTGCTGCGACGTGTGGCGATCATCAAGGTAGCGCAGGAGGTCGGCATTTCGCTGGCCGAGATCGGCACAGCCCTTCGATCGCTGCCCGAAGGACGAACGCCGACCCGCGAGGATTGGAACCTGCTTTCGACGGCTTGGCGCGACGAGCTCGACCAGAAGATTAGTCAGCTCAAGAAGCTGCGCGACGGGTTGACCGACTGTATCGGCTGCGGCTGCATGTCGATCGACAAATGTCCGCTGCGGAATAAGGGCGACCGGCTGAGCATCCGAGGGCCGGGCGCGAGACGCTTGCTGATCGAGCGTTAATCCGCCGCCGGCAGCCGCCTGATCGTGAATTCGATGACGTCGCCCGGCCGCTCGAACCAGCTCTCGATCTCGGTCCAATAGGCCTGCTTGGGAAAGCGCTCGAACCATTCCTTCGCCTTGAGACGAGCGTCGGAGCGCGGCAGCACGAAGGTCTCGCGCAGGAAGCCGTCGCGCGGCATGCGCGCGTTCTCGGCGCGTGAACGGTCGAGCCTCTTCTTCAGGCCATCCAGCGGCGGTCTTGCCGGGGTGCGCACGAAAGAACTCCATTCACACTTGACCCTTGCACCTAAGAGATTAGGGATCGCGGCCGGAAAAGACGAGTCATTTGTCGGGGTACGCCCCGCAACCGGAGACAGGATTTGCAACGACCCGAGATACCGGCGGGGCTGCCAGCCGACATCGAACAGAAGAAGACGAAGGCACGGCTGTGGTTCGAGACGTTGCGCGAGCGTATCTGCGCCAGCTTCGAGCAGATCGAGCAGGACCTGCGGGGGCCGCAGGCCAGCTGGTCGCCCGGTCGCTTCGAAAAGACGCCGTGGCAACGCGATGCCGGCAAGGGCGGCGGCGGCATCATGTCGATGATGCATGGCCGCGTCTTCGAGAAGGTCGGCGTCCACACCTCGACCGTTCATGGCGAGTTCTCCCCCGAATTCAGGAAGCAGATGCCGGGCGCCGAAGAGGACCCGTCCTTCTGGGCGAGCGGCATTTCGCTGATCGCCCATCCGTGGAACCCCAACGTGCCGGCCGTGCATATGAACACGCGCATGGTCGTCACCTCACGCCAGTGGTTCGGCGGCGGCGCCGACCTGACACCGGTGCTCGACCGCCGCCGCAGCCAGGACGACCCCGACACGGTCGCCTTCCACAGGGCTATGCAATTTGCCTGCGAGAAGAACGCGGCGATCGCCGACCACGTGAAATTCAAAGCCTGGTGCGACGAGTACTTCTATCTGCCGCACCGCAACGAGCCGCGCGGTACCGGCGGTATCTTCTTCGACTGGCTGCATTCGGATGAGGACAAAGGCGGCTGGGACGCCGATTTCAACTTCGTCCAGGACGTCGGGCGATCTTTTCTCGTCGTCTACGGGCATCTGGTGCGCGCCAACTTCAATGACAACTGGACCGATGGCGACCGTGACGAGCAGCTCATCCGCCGCGGCCGTTATGTCGAATTCAACTTGCTTCACGATCGCGGCACCATCTTTGGGCTGAAGACCGGCGGCAATGTCGCCTCGATCCTGTCCAGCCTGCCGCCAGAAGCGAAATGGCCGTAAAATCTCGGTGAGCACGACGTGAGCCGCAATCGGGTCCAAATCCCCGGAATTTGACAGCGAATGTGGCGCAAGGCGCGCCAAAAAATATCTTTTTCGTCTAATATACCATTGTAAAGATTGGGCTATTTGTCGCGTCGGGCCGGGAAACGCCGGCGGTTCTTTACTCCCGAGAGCCGCGACCCGACGTGACCGGACGGCCCATGATTGAATGGGGCACCTTTCCCAAGCAGTGCCCGCATTTTCCAGGAGAGCATGCCATGCGCAAGCTTATTATGACCGCAGCCGCCGCTGCCGTTCTCGCCTCTGGTACTGCCGCATTCGCTGCGGTCAAGCACACCACCGGCACGATCAAAAGCTTTGATGGAACGGCGATGAGCCTGGTTCTGGATAACGGAGCCACCTTTACGTTGCCCCAGACCTTCAAGGATCCTGGCCTGAAGGTCGGCGAAAAGGTCCGCGTCACGTGGGATATGAGCGGCAAGGATAAAATTGCCGAGGCAGTCAAGATCGTGAAGTGATGTCCTGCCCGCTGGAGCAAGACGAGGTCTTACTCCTAGGTAGCGTAAGAGGGCGGAGCAGCGATGCTCCGCCTTTTCGCAATCCGATCACCGCGTGTCGGCTTGGACGCACGGCACTCTAAGGCAACCAAAACCATTCGATCGTGTTATGCTAACCTGGCCAGCGTGTAGCCCGGATACCGGACGCGGTTTCCGGATCGCGCAATCAAAGGTGTGGAGCTTCCGTGTCAGTGCGCGGTGCTCCAAGGAGGAGATGAGGAGAAGCCGATGAAGGAATTCCATTGCGGGTCGCTCGTACCCGGCTGCGAGTGGCACACACGCGCGGAGGAGGAGGCTGAGGTCATGCGCCGTGCCGTCGAGCATCTGCGCGAGACGCATGGCGAGACGGTGATTCGCGAGACGATGATCGAGGCGATCCGCTCGCGCATCGAAAAGGTCCGCGACGCAGCGTGACGGTCAGGATTCGAGTGCCTCTGCGGCGCGCTTGAGCAGCGCGCCGCGATCGAGCGCAAAACCGGACTCGACCCATTCCTTTTCAAGGTTCTTCAACGTTGCACCAAGCTTTGGCCCCGGTGACGCGCCAAGTGTCGTCAGATCGGCGCCCTTGAGCGGAAAAACAGGGTTTTGCCATTTTTCGGCGAAGGCAAGCAGGCGCGAGAAGCCACCGGCTTCGAGTAGTGCGTCATTGTCTTCGACCGCGCGGGCTCGAGCGGAAGCAAGCAACAGCCGCAACCGATCGACAAAGCCTTGGCGGTCGCCAAAATAAAGCCTTTTCGCCAACTCTCCTTCGGTCGTTTTCGGATCGACGGCAGCCGTGATCGCCCAATTCCGCAGGCGGCTTGCCTCGCTCACGGAAAGCCTCAATCTCTCGGCAAGCGTTTTCATGCGCGCGGCATCCGGCGGCACGACGGCTTCCAGCCTGAGCAGCGGGTCCGGCGCCCAGGCCAGGTCCTTCTCGGCCTTGATCAGCCCGTGAATGGCATCGATGCCCCATTTCTCGCTTTCCGGCAAAACGGCGGTCAGAACGCCGGCTTGGCGCATCCACAGCAGCGCCCGCGACGGATCCGGCGCCGACAGCAATTTCTTCAATTCCCACCAGACGCGCTCGACCGAGAGCTGGTCGAGCCCCTGCTTCAGCCGGGCGCAAGCCTTTAACCCTTCGGCATCCGGCCTGCCGTCGCCATACCAGGCGAAGAAACGGAAGAAACGCAGGATGCGCAGATAATCCTCGCGGATACGCGCTTCCGGATCGCCGATGAAGCGCAGCCGCCGCGCCTCGATATCGGCGATACCGCCGACCAGATCGACGACCGTTCCATCGGCTTCGGCATAGAGTGCATTGATGGTGAAATCGCGCCGCTCAGCGTCGGCTTTCCAGTCGCGGCCGAACGACACTTTGGCGCGCCGGCCGTCCGTTTCGATATCGGCACGCAGCGTGGTGACCTCATAGGCCTTGCCCTGGGCGACCGCGGTGACGGTGCCATGCTCGATGCCGGTCGGCACCGTCTTGAAGCCCGCCGCCTCGGCACGCCGGATGGTTTCCTCGGGCACCGTCGTGGTGGCGATGTCGATGTCGGCGACCGGCTGGCCGATGAGCGCGTTGCGCACCGCACCGCCGGCGACACGCGCCTCCTCGCCGCCGTGGGTGAGCGCGGCGAGCAGGCGCTGCAAGTGGCTTTCGCCGAGCCAGCCGGCCTTGCCGGCAATCGACACAGGATTGCTCACGAATAGAGCCTTTCATAGAGCGTTCGGATGATGCCCGCAGTGACGCCCCAGATGCGCTGGCCGCCATAGGGCATCTCGTAAAAGAACCATTCGAGGTCGTTCCACATGCGACTGTCTCTGGTGTGGTTGGCGGGGTCCATCAGAAAACCCAGCGGCACCTCGAAGACAGCATCGACTTCGTCGGAATTCAGCGTCAGGCTGAAACCGGGCCGCACAATCCCGAGCACCGGGGCGATGCGATAGCCGCTGCCGGAAACGTAGTCCGGCAGACGGCCGATGATCTCGATGTAATCCCTATCGAGACCGATCTCCTCGAATGTCTCGCGCAACGCCGCCGCTTCCGGGCTCGCATCGGTTGGATCGACGGTGCCACCGGGGAAAGCAACCTGCCCCGAATGGTTGCGCAGCTTTTCCGCCCGCCTGGTCAAAAGGACCGTGGCTTCATGGCCATGATCGACCACCGGGATCAGAACGGCGGCGTCGCGCAGCGCGTTGGCCAGCTTCAGTCTGGGATGGCCCGGATTGAAGCGGTGGTCGCCAAAATCGTCGCCGGCATGCGCCAGCGGCTGCGCCGCGACGCGCTGGCGAAACTCGGCAGCGGAAAACGCCAACGGCGTCACCTGATCCATCATAGGCGGTCCATCATGCGCTCAGCCGTTTCAGTTTCTCAGCCGGCATGATTGGATAGACCTCGCCTTTGGAACGGACGGCAAACATCGTCTTGCCACCGATGTCGATCTCTTCGCCGTGCTCGACCAGCTCGTACATCACCGGCCGTGCCACCAGCGCCTCCAGCCGCCCGCGCACCAGCACATAGGGCTTCAGGCCACCTGTCTCGTCCTCATCGACGAAGCGCAGCGGGTGTCCCGCCCCAGCCTCGACCACGTCGCCGACATTGGTGCGAAAGGTGATGATTTGTCCGTCGCCCGCGCCAGACACGTCCATCTCGACGGCAATGAAGGGCGCGTCGGCGACGCGGATGCCAACCTTTTCCACCGGCGTCACCAGGTAGGTCCTGCCGTCCTCGTCCTTACGCAGCACCGAGGAAAAAAGCTGCACCAGCGGCATCCGGCCGATCGGCGTTCCCAGATAGAACCAGGTGCCGTCCTGCTTGATTTCCATGTCGAGATCGCCGCAAAACGCCGGATTCCAGCGTTCCACCGGCGCCGGCCCCTTGCCGGCGCGCGTCGCGCGCGAGACCAGCGCTTGCAGCCCGCGCGCCTCGGTCGCGGCCGTCAGGCTCTCTTCACGATTGTCTGCGGCTTCCGTCATGGTCACGAAATAGTCACTGTTGTTCCGCTTGTCAGCCTAAGTCTGTGATTTAAATTCAAAGACAGGCGCCCTGCGAGGCCGAATCGCGGCATTCTGCGGCACCCACTGTGCCAAGCGGTATTTCCAACCAGAAGGATCGATGCTGCATGAGCGTGATGATCAAGGAAAGCCCGATCAGCGAAAAGGACATGGTGGCGCAGGCCGAGAAAGCGCTGGCCGACATTTCGAGGGTTCGCAACGGCGTCGGCCGGGTCATCTTCGGCCAGGAAAGCGTCGTCGAGCGCACGCTCGTCGCATTGCTGGCCGGCGGCCATGCACTGCTGGTCGGCGTGCCCGGCCTAGCCAAGACCAAGCTGGTCGAAACGCTGGGCATCGTGCTCGGCCTCGATTCGCGCCGTATCCAGTTCACGCCCGACCTGATGCCGTCCGACATTCTCGGCTCAGAGGTGATGGAGCAGGATGAATTCGGCAAGCGTTCGTTCCGCTTCATTTCCGGGCCGATCTTCGCGCAACTGCTGATGGCCGACGAGATCAACCGCGCCTCGCCGCGTACCCAGTCGGCGCTGCTGCAGTCGATGCAGGAATACCACGTCACCATTGCCGGCGTGCGCCACGACTTGCCGTCACCGTTCCATGTTCTGGCGACGCAGAACCCGCTGGAGCAGGAAGGCACCTATCCGCTGCCCGAGGCACAGCTCGACCGCTTCCTGATGCAGGTCGACATCCTCTACCCCGAGATCGAGGCGGAGCGCCGCATCCTGCTGGAAACCACCGGTATCGAGGATGCCAAGGCTGAAAACGTGCTGCAGCCGGCGCGGCTGAAGGACATCCAGACGCTCATCCGCCGCATGCCGGTGCCGGAAAGCGTCGTCGAGGCGATCCTCAAGCTGGTGCGCTCTGCGCGTCCCGGCCAGGGCAACGCCGATACCGACAAGCACGTCGCCTGGGGCCCAGGCCCGCGCGCCAGTCAGGCGCTGACGCTGTGCACCCGCGCCCGCGCCCTCTATGACGGCCGGCTGGCGCCGTCGGTCGACGACGTCCGCGCACTGGCCGAGCCGGTGCTGCAGCACCGCATGGCGCTGACCTTCGCCGCCCGCGCCGAGGGCACCACGGTTCGCGACGTCGTGGCGAAGCTCGCGAAAGGGATTTGATGGCGCGCATCGGTGAAGCGCAGGCACCGGCAGCGACGCGCGATGCGCTCGCCAGAGGCCGGTTGCGGGCTTCGTTGGTGCCGGACCTGCTGGTCGAGGCGCGCCGCATCGTCAACACGGTAATTGCCGGCTGGCACGGCCGCCGCAAGCGCGGCATCGGCGAGAATTTCTGGCAGTTCCGGCCCTATGTCGAAGGCGATTCCTCGCGCATTGACTGGCGCCGTTCCGCCCGCGACGACCACACCTATGTCCGCGACCGTGAATGGGAGGCCGCCCACACGGTGTGGCTGTGGGCCGACCCCTCGCCTTCCATGCTCTACAAATCGACCGGAGCCGGCGTTTCCAAGGAATCGCGCGCCCTTGTGCTGACGCTGGCCATGGCCGAGCTTTTGTCGCGCAGCGGCGAGCGCATTGCCTGGCCCGGCCTGACCGACCCGTTCACCGCCCGCAATGGCGCCGAGCGCATCGCGGCGCAACTGATGCACGCCGGCGACCTGCCGGCAAAGCCCGACCTGTCCGGCATTCGCCGCTTCTGCGACATCGTCCTCGTCAGCGATTTCCTCGACCCGGTCGAGGACACCATGGCCTGGCTGGACGTGCTCGCCCGCCACGGCGTGCGCGCACATCTGATCGAGGTCGCCGATCCGGCCGAGGAAAGCTTCCCCTATGCCGGGCGCACCGAATTCACCGATCCTGAGACCGGCGACAAGCTGACCGCCGGCCGCGCCGAAATGCTGGGCGAGGAATATCGCCTGCTTTATGCCGCCCGCCGCCAGGAACTGGCCGCCTGGTGCGAACGGCTTGGCTGGAGCTTTACCGTCAACCATACCGATCGCCTTGCCTCCGAGGCGCTGGTGCGCATCCATATGGCGATGACCGCCGAGGGCAGCTTTGCCGGGAGGGCCCGCGCATGAGTTGGCTGCCGCTCTCCTTCGGGGCGCCGATGGTGCTGTGGGGCCTGCTGGCGCTGCCGGTGATCTGGTGGCTTCTGCGGCTGACCCCGCCCAGGCCGCAAACCGAGGTGTTTCCGCCGCTCAGGATTCTCGCCCGCGTGTTGAGGCGCGAAGAAACGCCGCAGCAGAGCCCTTGGTGGCTGACGCTGCTCAGGCTGCTGATGGCCGCGCTTGTCGTGGCGGCACTTGCCGAACCTGTCTTCAACCCGCGCGAAAAGCTGCCCGCCGAGGGCGCCGCCCTGGCGCTGGTGATCGACAATGACTGGGCAAGTGCCGCCGACTGGGGCAAGCGGGTCGCTACCGCCGAGCGGCTGATCGCCGATGCCAATTCGAATGGCGTGCCGGTGCTCATCGCTTTCACCGCCGAGAAGCCGAATGCCGAGATCGGTCCCTTCGATGCCGCTGCCGCGCTCGACCGGCTGCGCGCGGCAAAGCCGCGGCCGATCCCGACCGACCGCCCCGCCGTCTACGCCCGCGTCGCGTCAGCCCTGGAGTCGCTGCCGGGCGCCAGCGTCGCAGTGCTCGCCGATGGCTTGGCGGCGCAAGGCGACGAAACCGCCTTCAACACGTTGTTGTCAAAGAACGCGGCACGTATTGTCTGGGCCGTCTCCGACCGGCTGTCGCTGACTGGCCTGACCGGCGCCGACAACCAGGTCGACGGCTTCGCCTTGACCGCCATCCGCGCACCGGGCGACCCGGCACCTGCACAGGTGACGGCCGGCGCGTTCGACGACAAGGGCCGCCGCATTGCCGACGCGATGCTTACCTTTGCCCCGGGCGGAACCACCGCGACCGGCACGATGGCGGTGCCGTTCGAACTGCGCAACGACTTCGCCTATATCGCGCTCGATGGCGAGCGCCAGGCCGGTGCCGTCCGCGTGCTCGATGAGAGCTCAAAACGCCGCCGCGTCGGGTTGCTGTCGCAGTCCGAGGCCGATCAGGCGCAACCGCTGCTGTCGCCGCTCTACTACATCCGCCGCGCCCTGCAGCCCTTCGCCGATCTCGTCGAGCCGTCGAGCGTCGATCTCGCCGACGCCATTCCGCAACTGCTCGACCAGAAACCGGCGATGATCGTCATGGCGGATGTCGGCACCATTCCGGAACAGGCGCGGCAGAGGCTGGTCGACTGGGTCGACAAGGGCGGCACACTGGTGCGTTTTGCCGGTTCGCGGCTGGCCGCTGCCGGCAATGACGACGATCTGCTGCCGGTCCGGCTGCGCACCGGCGAGCGATCGCTTGGCGGCGCGCTGTCATGGACGGCGCCGCAGCCGGTCACCGAATTCCCGAAAACCGGTCCCTTCGCCGACCTCGCGCCGCCAACCGAGGTCACCGTTACCAGGCAGGTGCTGGCCGAGCCGACGCCCGACATTGTCGAGCGCACCTGGGCCACGCTTGCCGACGGTACGCCGCTGGTGACCGGGATGAAGAAGGACAAGGGCACCCTCGTACTGTTCCACGTCACCCCCGAGGCGACGTGGTCCAACCTCCCGATCTCCGGCAGCTTCGTCGAGATGCTGCGGCGCATCGTGCAATTGTCGCGCAACCAGGGCTCGGCAGTCGCCAATGCCGAGGCAGCCGCCACGTCGCTGGCACCCTATCGCATGATCGCCGCCGACGGCACGCTGGTGCCGCCGACGCCGGATGCCAGGCCCCTAGTGCCCGGCGCCGGCCCGCTGCCGGTGACGCTGGAAAACCCGCCCGGCCTCTACGGCTCGGAAACGGGAGTGTTCGCTCACAATCTGCTCGGTGGCGACAGCGCATTCACGCCGCTGGCCCGGCCTGAAATCACGGTGCCGGTCACCACCATCCAGTATGCCTTCGACGAGCAGCGCAACCTCAAAGGTCCGCTTGTCACGGCCGCCCTGGTGCTGATGGTGCTCGACACGCTTGCCGTATTCTGGATGGGCGGCCTGTTGTCGCGCCGGCCGCGCCGTGCCGGCGCTGCGGCGACGGCAGCCGTCCTGCTGATGGCGCTCGGCGCCTTGATTGGCCAAGCGGACGTCGCGCGTGCCGACGACGCCAAACCGGGAGATACGGAGGCGATCGGGGACATTTCAAAGACCCGGATCGCCTACGTGCTGACCGGCGAGCCGGGTGTCGATTCGATCAGCCGCGCCGGGCTCGAAGGGCTGACCCGCTTTCTTATCGAAAAAACCGCGCTCGAACCCGGAGCACCCGCCGGCGTCGACATCTCGAAGGACGAACTGTCCTTCTACCCGCTGATCTACTGGCCGATCGATCCCTCGGCCCCGATGCCGAGCGAGGCCGCCATCGCGCGCATCGACGCCTATATGCAGCAGGGCGGAACGGTCTTGTTCGACACCCGCGACCAGTTCGCCAATGGCATTGGTGCGGATTGGACCAGCCCGGCTACGGAGCGGCTGCGCGACATCCTCGGCAACCTCAACGTGCCACCGCTGGAACCGGTGCCGTCGGACCACGTGCTGACCAAATCCTTCTACATTCTTCCGGAGTTTCCTGGCCGTTTTGCCGGCAGCCCGCTTTGGGTCGAGGCATCGCTCGAAGCCAGCAACACCGAGAACCGCCCGGTGCGCACCGGCGACGGCGTTTCGCCAATCATGATCACCGCCAATGATTTCGCCGGCGCCTGGGCGGTCGACGAGAATGGCGACCCGCTATTGCCGACGGTGCCTTCGGATCCGATGCAGCGCATCTATGCGCTGCGCGCCGGCGTCAACATCATGATGTACATGCTGACCGGCAACTACAAATCCGATCAGGTGCACGTCCCGGTGCTGCTCGAACGGCTGGGACAGTAGACCATGAACTGGTCGCTCTCCTTCGAACCGCTCATCACCTGGCCGCTGCTCGCAGTGGTCCTGGTGCCGCTGCTGCTGCTGGCGCTGGCCGGCCTTTGGTTTCGCCAGCGCGGTGCGATTTTCCGCCTGGCAGCCCTGATTGCCCTGGCTGCGGCGCTGCTCAATCCGGTGTTCCTCGACGAAGAGCGCGAGCCGCTGAAAAGCATCGTCGCCGTCGTCGTCGACCGCAGCCAGAGCCAGGATATCGGCGACCGCACCAAGCAGACCGACGCGGCGTTAGCCGGGCTTCAGCAACGTCTCGGCCGCTTCAAGCAGTTCGACGTCCGTGTCGTCGAAGCCGGCAAGTCCGAAGCCGCCGACGAGCGCACCGAGACGCGGTTGTTTTCCTCGCTCGAAAATGCTTTCCGCGACGTGCCGCCATCGCGCATCGGCGGCGCCATCATGATCACCGATGGCGAGGTGCATGACGCACCGTCCGGCACACCCGACTTCAATGCCCCGCTGCATGCGCTGATTACCGGCAACGAGCATGAAAAGGACCGTCGCATTCGCTTCGAGAATGCGCCGCGCTTCGGCCTCGTCGGCAAGCCGCTCGACATGACCTATCGAGTCATCGCCACCAACAACGACACCGGCCCGGTCGATGTCCGCGTATCGGTCAATGGCGAGCAGGTATCGGTCGAGCACGCCAACATCGGCCAGGCGATGCCGCTGCAGGTGACTATTCCCAGCGCCGGGCGCAACATTGTCGAACTCGCCATCAACCACGAGCCGGGCGAACTCACCGACACCAACAACCGCGCCATCGCGCTGATCGACGGTATTCGCGAAAATCTGCGGGTACTGCTCGTTTCCGGTGAACCGCATGCGGGCGAGCGCACCTGGCGCAATTTGCTGAAATCCGACGCTTCGGTGGACCTCGTGCACTTCACCATCCTGCGCCCGCCGGAAAAGCAGGACGGCACGCCGATCAACGAATTGTCGCTGATCGCCTTCCCGACGCGCGAGCTGTTCGTCGAGAAGATCAAGGATTTCGACCTGATCATCTTCGACCGCTATCAGCACCGCGACGTACTGCCGATCCTCTATTACGACTATATCTCCGAATATGTCGAAAAGGGCGGCGCGCTGCTGATCGCGGCAGGCCCCGAATATGCCGGCGAAAGCTCGATCGCCCGCACGCCGCTGATGTCGGCGCTGCCGGCAATGCCGACCGGCGAGGTCATCGACAAGGCCTTCTATCCGCGCCTCACCGATACCGGCCAGCGTCATCCGGTAACGCGTGGGCTCGACGGCTCCGCGACCGAGCCGCCGCACTGGAGCCGCTGGTTCCGCACCATCGGGGTCGAGAACCCCGAGGGCGAGGTGGTGATGAAGGGCGCCGACAACCGGCCGCTGCTGCTGCTCGATCGCAAGGGCGAAGGCCGCGTCGGCATGCTTCTGTCCGACCAGGGCTGGCTGTGGGCGCGCGGCTTCGAGGGCGGTGGGCCCCACGTCCAGCTCTACCGGCGCATCGCCCACTGGCTGATGAAGGAGCCCGAACTCGAGGAAGAGCGGCTGACCGCCGACGGCCGCGGCATGGTGCTGGAAATCCGCCGCCAGACGATGAGCGACGACCCCGGCCCGGCGCAAGTCATCACGCCATCCGGCAAGGCACTGATCGTCAGGCTCGAGAAATCCGAACCAGGTGTCTTCCTCGGCAGCGTCGAGACCAGCGAAATCGGTCTCTACCAGGTCGGCAATGGCGACCTGACGGCATTGGCCCATGTCGGGCCGGTCAACGCCCCGGAATTCACCGATGTCGTCTCCACCGAGAACCGGCTGAAACCACCGGCTGAGGCAACCGGCGGCAGCGTTCGCCGGCTGGCTCCGGCCTCGCCACTTGGCAATCTCACCAGCACGGTCACGCTGCCATCAATCGTCCCGGTCCGTTCGTCCGGCGCGGCCTCCGGCAATGACTGGATCGGCCTGCGCACTACCGACGACAGCGTGCTCAAGGCCGTCTCGCGCGTGCCGCTGTTCGGTGGCTTCCTCGGACTCGGCCTGCTTCTTCTGGCGATGGGCTCTATGTGGTACCGCGAAGGGCGGTAGCGGCACCGTCCTTCCTTCTCCCCTTGTGGGAGAAGGTGGATTGGCGCGAAGCGCCAAGACGGATGAGGGGTGCCGGAAGAAATGAGGCGTCGGCGTTCCCTGGAACACCCCTCATCCGACCGAGCTTCGCTCGCCCACCTTCTCCCGCAAGGGGAGAAGGGAAAAGGAGCCCTACTCCTCCGGCTCCGTCGTGAACATCAGCGGGTAGCCCTTGGCCTTGCCGGCATCGGTCGCCCGCGCTGCCTTGGTCTCGGCGACATCCCTGGTGAAGACGGCGACGACGCAGACGCCGCGCCGGTGCGCAGTGATCATTATCCTATGCGCCTGGTCTTCGCTGAGCTTGAACTCGGCCTTCAGCACAGTCACGACGAACTCGCGCGGCGTGAAATCGTCATTGACCAGGATAACCTTGTAGAGCTTCGGCCGTTCGACTTTCGGCTTCGTGCTGGTACGGGGTTTTGTCGCGATTTCAGGCATTGGACCGGCAATTGAGTACGACGGCTTTGCGGTCATTTTGACATGGGCAAAAGCGGTCGTCCATTCAACCGCGCGCGAGCGGCTTCCCGGCGGACGCAGCTCAAAAATCCGTGCCTATGTGGGAACTGCCGTCTGGCGTTCAACGGGGGTGTGGGCCGGGACTGCCCCCTATTGTCTGCACGCTAAAAAAAGACGACCGCTCCAGGCAAATCGCAACTGGAGCGGTCTTCTCATAGGGTAGAAAGATGTCGCTTGATCAGGCCTTCGGAGCTGCCTTGACCGCGTGCTTCTTGTGCTTCTTGACGGTCTTCTTGGCAGCGACCTTCTTCACGGCCTTGGCCGGCGCAGCGGTCGTCGTTGTCGTCGCAGCCGGGGTGGTGGTCGCGGCATTGGCGCTGCTGGCGCCGAGAACCGGCATCGAGACGGCCAGCGCGATGGCGAGACCGAGGGCGGAGAGGAGAGACTTTTTCATGGCTTCACTTCCTTTTTGTGCAGATCGGATTGAGTGTCACTGAACGGGATCGATCGGTGTCACTCCAAGCAGCTTCAAGGCGTTCGCGAGCATCCGGATTCCCTGTGCCTGTTTCTTGTTGGCGCAGAACCGGTTTCCCTTTCTTTGAAGTGCTTTCGCCGCGGTGACCTGCGTTGCCGCGGCATGGGTTTCGAGGGCTTCGTCAAACTGGCGGTTCAGATCGATGCAACGCTCGCTGCGGGTGGTCGCCACCTTTGCATCGGCCGCCTTTGCATTGGCCACCTTTGCATCGGCCAGTTTTGCATCGGCTTGTTCAACCGCAGCCGTGACGAGCGAAATGGAAAGCAACGCACCCATCAGACTGATCGAGAACCTTTGCATTGGTCTATCCGTAATCCCGTAACGCGTGTCGCAGCCGATGACCTGACCGCCACGGCACCACTTATGACCTTGATTTTTTTCGGCAGTTTTTCCGGATTGTAGAATTTTGTTTCTGGATTGTTTCTGGGCAGCCCGGATCGGGCCGCCGATCTTCACTGGCCAACTTATGGCCTGAATTCTATCGTCTGGCTGACGGCCGAAGCACCGCTTGGGCGATCCACAAATGACAGGTTTCCTGTGAAATCCGACCCCCACATACTGATCGTCGACGACGACAAGGGCATTCGTGACCTGCTTCAGGAATTCTTCCAGAAGCGAGGGCTGCATACATCGGTCGCCGCCGACGGCACCGAGATGGAGACCGTCCTGCGCCGCGCCCAGGTCGACCTGATCGTCCTGGACGTCATGCTGCCCGGCAAGAGCGGGCTGGAGCTCTGCCGCGACTTGCGCGCCAATTATTCGACGCCGATCATCATGCTGACCGCGGTTACCGAGACAACCGACCGCGTGGTTGGGCTGGAGATGGGCGCGGACGACTACGTGCCGAAACCCTTCGATCCGCGCGAGCTGCTCGCACGCATTCGTGCCGTCTTGAGACGCAATGGCGCCGCCGAGCCGCGACGCGCCGCCTCGCGGCAGATCTACCATTTCGCCGGCTGGACGATGGACTGTTCGCGCCGCCGGCTAATGGCGCCCGGCGACGTCAGGATCGAGCTGACGATGGCCGAATTCAATCTCCTGCAGACCTTCGTCAAGAGCGCGCAGCGCGTACTGAGCCGCGAGCAGCTGATCGAGCTGTCCGGCGGCGACAGCGGCTACAGCTTCGACCGCAGCGTCGACATTCTGGTCAGCCGGCTGCGGCGCAAGATGGAGGACGACCCGAAAACGCCGAAGCTGATCCTGACCGTGCGCAGCGGCGGCTACCAGTTCCTGCCTGAGACGACCTCCGAATGAGACGCATCCTGCCGCAAACGCTGCCGGTCTGGGTGCTGCTCATCGTCATCGCCGGCCTGCTGATCAGCCAGATCGCGACCCTTTACATCGTTTCGCGCGACCGTGCGGCCGCCAATGACGTCGTCGATCTCTATCGGCTGAACGACCGCGCCTTCTCGCTGGTGCAGCTGATGCATGATGCCACCCCAGAACAGCGCAAGGCGACGGCCTCCGGGCTGTTCAATGCCACCTATGCGCTCACCGTCTCCGACACGCCCGCCGTCACCTCGTCGATAGCGGGCGACGACGAGCTGGCCGAACTGGAAGACATATTGGTCGGCCGGCTGTCGAAGTTCGGGATCACCGATGCACGGGTCCGCCGCGACCTGGCAACGCACGAAGCGGACGCTCCCGGTGGGACGGTCGCCGGTCCCGATATCGGCCAGGTCGAGCGCGACCTGCTGGTGCTGGCGGCCGATTTCGCCCAGAGCGACAAGCTGACGGCTTCGCTTCGCTTTGCCGACGGCCAGTGGCTGAACTTCACCGAACCGAACACGCCGGCCGGGCCGATACTGAGCTTCGATAGCCTGCCGCTCTATGCCTTAATCGCCGGGCTGGTGGTGGCTTCCTCGATCTGGTCGCTGCGCCGGCTGACGGCGCCCTACAGGATGATGGAGACCGCGGTGAAGCGGATCGGCGAGGACCTGAAGAGCCCGCCGATCGCCGAGAGCGGCAGCCGCGAGGTGCGTACCGCGGCAAAGGCGGTCAATGCCATGCAGGCGAGGCTGCGCGCCTACGTCGAGGACCGAGAGCATCTTGCGGCCGCACTGGCGCACGACCTGCGCACGCCGCTGACCAGGATGCGGCTGCGCCTCGAACTGCTGAGGAATTCGTCCGTGCGCGCCGCACTGGCGCACGACCTCGCCGACATCGAAGGCATTGCCAGCTCGGTCATCGACTTCGCCACTTTCGAGGTGACCGAGGAGAAGAGCGAGAGGATCGATTTCTGGTCGCTGGTAGAATCGATCGCCGACGGCTTCGACGAGGTCTCCTTCGAGAATGAAGACGGGCGCTCGCGCGGCCTGATCTGCATGGCGCGGCCGGTCGCGCTCCGGCGCTGCGTCACCAACCTCGTCCAGAACGCGGTGACCTATGGCAAGAGGGCGCATCTCAGCCTGCGTCAATCAGGCAAGACAATCACGCTGGCGATCCATGACGAAGGGCCGGGCATACCGCAAGCCGAGCTCGACGCCGTGTTCGGCTCGTTCGTGCGCCTGGAACAGTCGCGCAACCGTCAGACCGGCGGCCTCGGCCTCGGCCTGACCATCGCCCGCAACATCGCCCGCGGCGCCGGCGGCGAGGTCATCCTGTCCAATCACCCCGATGGCGGCCTGTTGACGGAACTGAGATTGCCGCTGGCGGTTTAGCTTGCGGTATCGGGCTAAGCCGGCGTTCCTTCGCGCGGCGTTTGGTCTCGGTTCTCACCAAGGAGAAAAATTATCTTCGCAGCACCGCGCTCAGCACATCCCTGACGCCGATGGCGCCGACGAAGCGCGACTGGTCGTCGAACAGCGCCACCGGTGCGGTCTGCGAGCGATGCATGGCCAGCATCACGGTCTTCAGCGAGGTGCCGGGATTGGCCCAGAACACCTGCGCCGTCTCCTCCGGCTGGGCTTCGACATCGGCGCAGGACACCCATACCGCCGGCTTGCCGTCGCGCTCGGCCGCCGCCACGAGCCCATGCTCGTCGATCTTGAAGCGCGTCGTCTTGCGCCGGTCGAGCCACACCCAGCCGTTCTCGCCATGTTCGAGGTCGCGGCGGTCGCGCATGACGTTCCACGCGGTCAACACCGAGAGCGGGTTCACATTGGCGATGAAGTCGCGGACATAGTCGTTGGCGGGCCGCAGCACGATGTCTTCCGGCGCACCGGTCTGCACGATGCGCCCGCCCTCCATGATGGTGATGTGGGTGCCGATCTTCAGCGCCTCCTCGAGGTCGTGGCTGACGAAGATGATGGTCTTCTTCAGCTCGGCCTGAAGCTGCAGCAGCTCGTCCTGCAGCTTGGTCCGGATCAGTGGGTCGAGTGCCGAGAACGGCTCGTCCATCAGCAGGATCGGCGCCTCGGTGGCAAAGGCGCGCGCCAGGCCGACGCGCTGCTGCATGCCGCCGGAAAGCTCATGCGCGTATTTCTTCGACCACTGGTCGAGATGAACCAGCTTCAGTTGCTTATTCACCCGCTCCTTGCGCTCGGCTTCAGGCACGCCGGCGAGCTCGAGGCCGAGGCCAACATTTTCCTCCACTGTGCGCCACGGCAGCAGGCCGAACTGCTGAAACACCATCGCCACCTGTTTCTGCCGCAACCGCCGAAGCGTCGCCTCGTCGCAGGTGACGACGTCGACCGTGCCGTCGCCGTCCTTGACCAGCACCTGGCCGCGCGAGACGACGTTCAGCCGGTTGACGGCCCTGAGCAGCGTCGATTTGCCGGAGCCGGAAAGCCCCATCAGCACCGAGATCTCGCCCTCGTTCACGGTGAGGCTGGCGCCGGCGCAGCCCAGTACGTTGCCGGTCTGTTCGAGGATCTCGGCGCGGGTGGCGCCGCTGTCGATCAGCGCCAGCGAGCCTGCCTGGTCGGCGCCGAAGACGATGTCGACATTTCTGAAATCGACGGCGACGGTCATTTCTTGCCTCCCACGCCGATGCGCGTCATTCGGTCGAGCACGATGGCAAGCACGACGATGGCCAGCCCTGCCTCAAGCCCTAGGTCGATCCGGCGCGAACCGAGCGCGCGGTTGATCTCCGTGCCGAGGCCGCCGGCGCCGATAAGGGCGGCGAACACCACCATCGACAGCGACAGCATAATCGACTGGGTCAGCCCCGCCATGATGGTCGGCAGCGCCGAAGGCAGCTCGACCTTCCACAGCAGCTGGCGTTTGGTGGCGCCGAACGCCTCGCCCGCCTCGACGATCGATTTCGGCACCGAGGTGACGCCGAGATGGGTGAGCCGAACCGAGGTCGGAATGACGAAGATGATGGTGACGATGAGGCCGGGCGCATTGCCGAGGCCGAACAGGGTCAGCACCGGGATCAGGTAGACGAAGGTCGGTAGCGTCTGCATCAGGTCGAGCACCGGCAGCATGACGCGATACACCTTCGGCTTGTGCGCGGCCCAGATGCCGAGCGGCACGCCGATGGCCATCGACACGGCGGCGGCGGCGACCACCAGCACCAGCGTCTCCACCGTCTGCTTCCACAGGTTCTGGTTGAGGATGAACAGCAATCCAATGAATACCGCCAAAGCCAGGCCTTTCGAGCGCTGCAGGAAATAGGCGAGCAGAGCGATCAGCGCGATCAGCAGAACCGGCGGCAGCAACAGCAGCCCGTCGACGATGCCGTCGAGCAGGAAGTTGAGGCTGTTGGAAAAAGCCCTGAAGATGGTGTCGAAATTGTCGGTGAGAAAGCCGAAAAACGCCTTCCCCCATGCCCCGATGGGAATCTTGTAACTGACCAGGAATTTGGAGATCGGATCCATCTAGCCCCTCTTCTGCCGGCGCCGTCCTTCGCCGCACGGTCATCTTGTCACAGGATATGAAAAAGGGCAGCCATTTCTACCGTGGCTGCCCCTTGTCTCGTCATGCCAGATGGTCGGGTCAGCTTCCGAGCGCCGTTTTCACCGCAGCCGCCGCATCGCCGCCGTCGAAGGTGGTGACGCCGGCGATCCAGGGGGTGATCGCGTCAGGGTGTTTCTTCAGCCAGTCGCTGGCGGCGGTATTGGCGTCGGCGCCCTTCAGGATCGCGTCCATCATCTCGCCTTCCATGTCCAGGTTGAACTTCAGATTGGCGATGAACTTGCCGGCGTTCGGGCATTCGCTCATGTAGCCCTTGCGTACATTGGTATGCACGGTGGCAGCACCAAAGCCGCTATCTCCCATCCCCTCGAGATAGGTGATCTTCATGGCGCCCATCACCGGATGCGGCGTCCAGCCGAGGAAGGCGATCCATTCATTGTTCTTCATCGACTGCTCGGCCTGGGTGAGCATGCCGGCCTCGGAAGACTCGACCAATTCGAAGCCTTCGAGATTGGTCTTCGGGTCCTTGATCATATCGAGGATGATGCGGTTGCCGTCATTGCCGGCCTCAATACCATAGATCTTGCCGTCGAACTTGTCCTTGAACTTGCCGAGGTCGGTCAGCGTCTTGACACCGGCATCGGCGACATAAGTCGGAACGACGATGCCATAGCCGGCACCGCTGAGATTTTCGCTGACGGTCTCGACCGAGCCTTCGGCGGTATAGTCCTTGATGTCGTTGGTCATCGACGGCATCCAGTTTCCAAGGAACACGTCGAGGTCTTTGTTCTTCAGCGACGCATAGGTCACCGGCACCGAAAGCTGGATCACCTGCGGCTCGTAACCGAGCGCCGTGAGCAGTACCGAGGCGACGCCGGTAGTCGCCTGGATGTCGGTCCAGCCGACATCGGACAGCCGCACCGTCTTGCAGCTTTCCGCATCACCGGCGAAGGCCCCAGTCGTGGATAGAAAAGCCGCCAGGCCGAGGCCGGCGACGAATGAACTCATGCGCGACATAGAAATTCTCCCATTTCAGTTCTCGGTGAAGCGAAGTGGCGGTTTTATCTCCACCTTTGTTCCGTCAGCCAAACACCATTCTGCTGCGGTTTCAAGCACTAAGGCAATCACGAACAACGGCGCAGACTGGCCGATCGGCGACACGCCCGCCGCTTTACGGATGGAAGTCGTCTTTTCCCGGTGGAATGTAGGCGCTCCCCCTCCCCGCTTTGTTGCAACTCGGCTTAAAAGGACGGCATGGCCAAGCTGTACTTCCATTATGCGACGATGAATGCCGGCAAGACGACGATGCTGTTGCAGGCCTCTTACAATTACCGCGAGCGCGGCATGACGACGATGCTGTTCATCGCCGGCCACTACCGCAAGGGCGATACCGGGCTGATCTCGTCGCGCATCGGCCTGGAGACGGAGGCCGAGATGTTCCGCGACGGCGACGATCTGTTTGCCCGGGTCGCCGAGCATCATGACCACGCCACGGTGCATTGCGTCTTCGTCGACGAGGCGCAGTTCCTCGAAGAGGATCAGGTCTGGCAACTCGCCCGCATCGCCGACCGGCTGAACATTCCGGTCATGTGCTATGGCCTGCGCACCGATTTCCAGGGCAAGCTGTTTTCCGGCTCGCGCGCCCTGCTGGCGATATCAGACGAGCTGCGCGAGGTGCGCACAATCTGCCGTTGCGGCCGCAAGGCGACGATGGTGGTACGCCTAGGGGCCGACGGCAAGGTGGCGAAACAGGGTGAACAGGTGGCGATCGGCAAGGACGTCTATGTCTCACTCTGCCGCCGCCATTGGGAAGAGGAAATGGGCCGCGCCATGCCCGACGATTTCATCGGCTTCATCAAAACCTGACCAGCGCGTTGCGTCCATCCGACCGCCCAGCCGACATTCGTTCGGCAATCGCGTCATCGTGCGGCGCTTGTTAAGGCCTGCTTCCTATTTTCAAAACCTCTCAGCCAGAGCCGTCGGGGAGTTCCCATGTTTCGAGCCATCTCATCTGCAACTGCTTCCCTCTTCGTCGGCGCTCTTGCCGCGCATGCCGACGGCGATGCCGCTCTCGGCAAGAAGGTCTTCAACAGATGCATGGCCTGTCACGAGGCAACGAGCGAACGCGACAAGGTCGGCCCGCATCTGCTGGGTGTCGTCGGCCGCACCGCCGGCACCGCGGACAGTTATCTCAGCCGCTACTCGCAGGGGATGAAGGACGCCGGCGCCGCCGGCCTGGTCTGGGACGAAATAAACCTTGCCGAATACCTGCGCGCGCCGCGGCAGAAGGTCCCCGGCAATAAAATGGCCTTCTCCGGCCTGACCAGCGACGAGGACATCGCCAATGTCATCGCCTACCTCAAGGCCGATCCCAAGCCCTGAGCGTGACCCCAGTTGCCTCGTTTCCTGGTGTCGCCCGTCTTCCGTCTTTCATTCGCCAAACCCGGCACATATAGTCACGGCGGTTTGCGACACGAAAACCGATGCCGAAGCGGGAGGCCCCAATGGCGACATTGCAGAATTTCGATGCCGAGATTGCCAAGACCAAGCAGGTCGTAGAGGACATGCGCACCAAGATCGAGCAGTCCGGTAGCGTGCTCGACACGCTCGCCACCGCCGACAAGAAGATCGGCGACGCCAATTTCGACATCGAGAATGCCCGCATCGAGGACGTGCTGAAGCAGCAGAAGGTGATGGAAGGCAATATCGCCGACCTGATCATCGGCCTGGAGGACGCCACCAACGTCTTCGGCGCCGAATTCGAGAGCATGAAGAACTACACCGGCTGGGAGAATTTCGTCGGCGTCTTCTCCAGCCAGCGCAAACAGCGCATGCGCACCGACCGCGTCCGCAACATGTCGCTGGCCGGCAATTTGCAGGAGCTGTTGGCGAAATCCGACACCATCGTCGGCATCCTCAAGGCGCAGAAGCAGGTTCTCGACACGCGCTACAAGACCTCCGAGGCCAGCCTGTCGCAGGTGATCGAGCGCCGCAAGACAACCATGTCCAATCTCGAGACCGTGCAGAAGCGCATCGAGGAACTCAACCCGATGCTGCTCGACATCGAGAACAAGATCGCCGCCTCGACCAGCCAGAAGGAGCGCACGCAGCTTGAAGGCGAACGCTCGAAACTGGCCACGGAATACAACGAAAAGCAGGCCAAGGAGCAGGAATTGCTGGCCGAGAGCCAGACGCTGGAGCGCTACACCTCGATGTTCCAGACCTTCGTCGATTCGCTCAACAATCAGATCGCGGCGCAATCGACGCTGATCAACAAGCTGACCATCGATACCGAGCAGCGCATCGTGCTGTACAAGGCCCTGGAAGATTCGCTGAAGACCGCCGCCCAGCAGGATGTCGCCCATAAGATCAACACGCTGGGCAGCCAGGTCGACAACACCGCCGAGGAGACCATGGCCGGCATTGGTGCCGCCTCGCAAAAGCACATCGGCGATCTGCTTGAAATGCACGAGAAGAACATGGTCGCCACCGCCGACATCCAGCGCCGCAAGAAGCTCGCCGACGACGCCTTCGCCCGCCGCTTCGACGATGTGATGAAGAAGCACAATTCGGCAAATTACGTGCAGTCGTAATTGCTGCACGTGCACTGCTCCCAAGGGCTGGCAGCATGACCCCCGAAAACGAAGCCGCGGCGCGCTATTTCTCGGCGATCGCGGCTGCACTTGGCGGCCTCGAAGTGTTCATGCGCGACGATCGCTCGCCGCTCTATCGGCACGGCATCGTCGCCAAGGTCGTCGCCGAATATATTGCGCGGCTCGAAAAGTCGTTCTCGTGCTGGCGCAACCGGCTGGGTTTCACCGAGACGTTCCGCATCTCGCGCGCCGAAAGCGGTTTTCCGGTTTTCCAGAACCTGCTCGAACTGGAAAACGACCGCCTCCAGGCCGACAGCCGTCTCGCCGTCATCCCTTCGGCCAGCGAGCTGCGCGAGGAAATGGCCGACTTCATTCTGCGCCACAAGGAATTTCCCGAAGCGTTGCAGAAGTCGATGGCCGAGCGGCTTTACCTCGAAGACGTCAAGAGCGGGACCACCTTCGGCCCGTTCACGCTCGCCCAGACGGCCAAGGTTTCGGTCAACCCGAAGACGCTGCGGCCCTATTATCTGGTCCACTGGGCCTGCTTCGACGGCAGCGCCAACCTGCCGCTGGTCTACATGGCGACGGTCGAGGATTCCTCCGACGACATGATCCGGCAGCTGGTCGATAGCAGCGGCAAGCTTAATGAGAGGGTCGACATTCCGCTGCCGGTCGACGGCTTGCTCAATCCCGAACTCGCCCACCGTTTCGACGATTTCACCGAGAAGAATTCCGCCTACACGCTGTCGCCGGCGACGATCGCGGTCAACCTCGACAAGGATTTCGAGACGCTGCATCCCAAGCAGCTGCGCCGCGTCGTGCTCGGCCCGTTCTATTCTGCCGGCATTACCGACAACAATTCGACGGTGAACGAAGTGCTGGCCAAAGTGCGCAAGCCGGAAAACGCCTGGCTGCTGACCTGGACTATCCAGGAGGTCTTTTCCAAGGCCGAGAAGCCCGGCCGCAAGGGGCTGTTTTCGAGCGAGAAGACGACGCAGGAATTCTTCATCAACACCGACGATCTCGAGGCCGCACGCCAGGGCGTGTCGAGCTACGAGAACCACGCGCTGATTCCGCATGAGGCCTATCAGTCGCTTTACGCCGCCGGCGAGGCGCAGAAGATCTTTTCGGGCTACAAGGTCCATATCCTGTCCAAAGGGCAGGTCATCAGCGACGTCTGACCATCAAATCGCGGAGTATCCTCCATGGACACCGGTCTGACCACCATCCCGGAAGCGGCAATCGAAAAGCACCGCGCCACTGCGCAAAGTTTCATCACCCGCATCGTCGTGCTGGAGGACCCATCGCGCGAATCCGGTACCGCGCTTGCCGGCACCAACCGCCGCTTCGTCTCGACCGTTTCGGTGGGCTCGGTTCGCCGCACGCGCGAGGTCGAGCTCGCCAAAACCGTCGCTGCCGTCCATCCCGACGACCAGCTGCTGACCATCCCGCAGCACACGCTGCTGTTTCGCGCCCGGCGTGGGCTGGCCATTGCGTTGGCAATATCCGATGTCTTCGCCGAAGGCTCTGACCTCGAAAGCCTGCAGGCGAAAAACGCCCGCGCGCCGCTCGAAGGCGACGAGGCCGCCACATTCAAAAAGCTGCTGTCGGCTTCGGCCTATATTTCCGCCTTCAGCTTCGCCTCCTATCTGTTCCAGCTGATCGATAGCGACGGCGAGGCGCCGAACGACACGCCCGAGCCGGACTTTCTGTTCGACACGCCCCAGGATGCGGTGAAATCGATCGTGGCCGGCCTCGACAGGGCGATATCAGGCGCGAAGGACGACGCCGACCTGATGACCCGGGCGCGCGCCTTTGCCCGTATTGCCATCGATGGGCTTTTGGCGCGAAAAGGCCGCTTCGACGGCATCGGCCCGTTCGAGAACGCGCATATCCGCATCGACGTCGACGATTTCACGCTCGATGGTTTCGACGTCGCGCCGGGCAAGCGGGCAAAACCGTTGGTCATGACCTTCAAGAAGCCGGAAGAGGTCGTCGGCAACCACATCGCCAAGTACCAGTCGGTCAAGCTCGCCAAGATGCTGATGGCCTACGACTTCGAGCGCGAGCTGAACCCATTCGTCGAACTCGGCGGCTTCCTGTTCACCTTCATCGGTGACGGCGCGCCCGGCACCGGCAAGACGACGCTGATCCAGATGATCGCCGGCCTTCTCAACGGCTACTGCCAGGTCGCCGGCTATCCCTTCGCCTACGAGAATTTCGGCGTCGACCAGATCTCCTCCTACCAGGGCAAGTCCGGCCAGAACTGCCGTCAGTTCATCAACAATGTGCTGAACCCGCGCGTCATCGGCTTCGGCACTATCGACGATATCGACCAGGTCGCCGCACGCCGCTCCGACGATCGCGCCTCGGCCGGCCAGCAGGAAATCACCGGCGTCCTGATGGACGCGTTCGGGGGTGCCGGCACCGTGGTGCGCGGCAACTGCTCGTTCGGCATGTTTTCCAACTATCCCGAGAACGTCGACGACGCATTGCGCCAGCGCGCCGGCGCGCGCTGGCTGGTCGATGGCCCGCAGAGCCGCGACGACTACATCGACATCTTCGTTCTGCTCGCCGGCAAGAACCACAAGATCCCGCTCGGCGATCACAAGCTCTACGCTGCCCAGGAAATCCAGCGCGCGGTGATGGAGGCCTATGAGGAACATGAAAAGCCGCAGGAAGACGGGCTGATGAAGGTCTACGAGCGCTATATGAAGGAGAACGGCGCACCGAAGACGATGGCCGACATCGGCACTTATCTGCACATGATCAAGGATGCCGAGCCGCGCTTTACCGGCCGCGCCATCAAGAACGTCACCGACGCGATCAAGATGCGTGCCATGGACATCGAATTGCCCGACGAGTGGTTCGAAAAGCCGGAAGCCTTCATGCACAAGGGTTACGACGACAAGAAAGCCATGATCGAGGAACTGCGCGGGCCATTCTCGATGGACATGGTCATGCAGGAGATCAATCGCTATGCGGATTCCGAATTCCGCTATTCCGACAAGTCCGACGACGCCGCGGTGAGCAAGATGATCCGCGATACTCGGCTGCGGGAGCGTGCCGTCCGCGAGATTGAGGAGATGAAGAAGAAGGGGCTGTGGAATGCGTGAGATGCGCCGACGCCCCCTTCTCCCCTTGTGGGAGAAGGTGTCGCCGAAGGCGACCGATGAGGGGTGCTCCAGCTTGGCGCCGATGGCGCTCCGTCCAGCACCCCTCAACCGTCTTGGCGCTGCGCGCCAATCCACC
This sequence comes from Mesorhizobium sp. M1334, assembly GCF_040317995.1. Lineage (NCBI taxonomy): Bacteria > Pseudomonadati > Pseudomonadota > Alphaproteobacteria > Hyphomicrobiales > Phyllobacteriaceae > Mesorhizobium > Mesorhizobium sp. M1334. Next base: position 52,127 of record NZ_JAMYLM010000006.1, on the reverse strand, counting down.
TTCTCCCACAAGGGGAGAAGGGGCGCTCGCACCCCTCATCCGCCCTTCGGGCACCTTTTCCCCGCGAACGGGAAGAAGAAAGCATGAGCCCCGCCAAGAAGCCCGATCTGCTGCGCGACAACGAGCTGATCTACGGCCGGCTGCTGACGATCGACGAGCCGCATCTCATCCAGCGCTACAACAAGGCGATGGTCGCCTTCGGGCTGAAGCCGACCAAGCTGAAAAGCTTCGAGATCGACCGCACCGGCTTTTCACCGCAGGTCGCCGAGGAATGCGGCGACTACAACTACCTCGATCCGAACGAGGTCAACCGCCGCTTCATCATCCTGACGCCCTCGCAGATCGACCTGCCGGTGGTGCACACGGCATTCTCCAACACCTCGCTGCTGATGTACGAATTCATGTCGAAGAACCAGCGCGCCATCGATGCGCTGACGATCAAGGACGTCATCTACGGCGAGATCGAGGACTCGGTCCCCAAGGTCGACGACATCGAGGACCTGCTGTCGATCAACCAGGTGGAATTCAAGGTGCTGTCGGCCGAGGATGTGCTCGGCAAGGCCGCCGAACTCGGCAAGCTGGTCGACCGGCTGAAGCAGGAGCCGGATGCCTGGCGCGACAACGCCATGCTGGCCCACATGGTCGAGCTGGCGAAGATCTGCGGCGACATCCGCGAGAATGCGCTGGTGCCGGACCAGGTGATCTTCCGTCACAATGCCTATTGGACCAGCCATTTCGGCGGGCTCTATGTGTTCGTCGATCCCGACGTGACGACGGTGATCAGCGACCCGGCAGCGCCCGGTTTCCGCCGCTCGCGGCCGTGGCAGGTGAGTTACCTTTCGATCCACGATGCCGACAAGGTGTTCAAGTTCCTCGCCTCGACCGGCCGCATCGAGCTGCCGCGCGCCTCATGGATCGAAACCTCCGGCTATCTCGAGCATCGCGCCGAAATGGTGGTGCGCGCACTGATCCGCGACGCCGAGCCCGACCGCAATCTGACCGATGTCGACAAGGTCTGGCTGCAGACCTGGATCCACGGCCATGCCGATCTGATCACCAGGGACGGCAATTTTCCCTTCCTCAACGCGGCCAAGCGCGAGATCGCCCAGCTCGGCCATCTCAAGATCGAGGATGTGTTCCCGCAGCAGCGCTTCCTGGTCATCCGCGCCAAGCCGGACCATCCCGACGCCTGGCTGACCAACCAGCTGATCTCGGACTTCGTGCCGCAGGACTTCGTCTCGCGTTACGTCTTCAACAAGCCGGGCTTCTACAGGGATTATGACGGCTTCAGCGACGCCTGGCGATCGCATGTTGTGGACGTTCTGAAAACCACATATTTGAAGGACAAGGTGGCGTTTCGCACACGCCTCTACGGCTTGACTGACTGAGGGGGTGACATCGCCATGCTTGATCCGATCGTGAATTTCTTCACCCGGATTTTCCAGTGGATTGGCCGCGGCATCGGCCTGCTCATCGGCGCGATTCTGTGGCCGTTCCTGTGGGCGGGGCGCTGGTACACGCAACGCGGCTGGATCCTGAAGGCGGTGCTCGGCCTGGCTGTGCTCGTGCTGATCGGCCTCTATGTCAATTTCTTCTATGCCACGCAGTGGTGGAACAATTTCGACCCGAATTACGTCGACAAATACACTTTCGAAAAACGCAACAGCTCCGCCGGTGAACAGGTTTCCGCCGGCGCCGGCACCGACACGGCCAAGACCTGCGGAAATTCAGCCATTGCCCAGGTTGCTGCCGACCTGACCGACTTCAACGTCAACCAGAATGCCTGGGTGTCGTCGATGATCCTCTACAAGCTCGGCCTGTTCGGCATCGACTGGGACCACACGCCGTTCATGGACAACAAGGCTTCGTTCCAGCGCGGCATCAACCAGGCGGTGCGGCGTACGGCGACCGAGCTTGCCGATAATCTCGGCCGCGTCCGCACCACCTCGCAGATCGACGCCGACCTGCAGGACGCCCGCGGCAATCTGCAGTTCGACGAGGAAACCTGGTATTTCGGCCTGAACCCGTTCGGCCCCAAGACGCCAACGCCGAGCTACTATCGCGACGCGGTGCGCAAGCTGCGCTCCTTCAACGCCCGCCTCGCAGCCTGCCAGGCGACGTTCGATGCCCGCGCCGACAATCTCAAGCAGTATATCGACCGCATCTCGTCCGATATCGGTTCGACCTCGGCGATCCTCAAGGAGCGTGCCGAAAACCACAATAATGGCTGGTTCGACACGCGCGCCGACGATCGCTTCTGGTTCGCCTATGGCCAGCTCTATGCCTATTACGGGCTGATGAAGGGCGCACAGGCCGACTTCGAGGACGTCATCAAGGAAAAGCACCTGCAGAACCTGTGGGATACGATGGACGCGCAATTCGTCTCGGCGCTGCGCATCCAGCCCTTCATCATCGCCAATGGCCGCGAGGACGGCTGGCTGTTGCCGACACATCTGACGACGATGGGCTTTTACATACTCAGGGTGCGCTCGAACATGGTCGAGATCAGCAACGTGCTGACGCAGTAGCGGATCGTTCCGCACAGCCGGCGCTGGTGAATTTGCGCCGTTGCTTCTGTCGCTTTTCGCGTATTAGGCGGCTGTTTTGAGACGGCGGAACCGCCCCTGCTCTGGCTTCTATACGGCGCTGCAACCGGCGCAAAAAAGAACCTGTAGCAGAGCGGCCGGCGGCAGAGGTATTTTCTTCGCAGGAAACATAGTTGCATGAAAGTTGACGCCGCGGCAGCGACAGGGGTAGAACATGCTCGCGCCTGCAATGCCGGGCTGTTCTTGCGACCACACTAGTCAAATCCGTCCAATCCAGAGGGAAGCCGTCATGGCCGAAGTGAAGTCCGACATCGAGATCGCGCGCGGCGCCAGGAAGAAGCAGATCCAGGAGATCGGCCAGAAGATCGGCATTCCGAGCGAGCATCTTCTGCCCTACGGCCACGACAAGGCGAAGATCTCGGCCGAGTTCATCAAATCGGTGAAGGGCAACAAGGACGGCAAGCTGATCCTCGTCACCGCCATCAACCCGACACCGGCCGGCGAAGGCAAGACGACGACGACGGTGGGCTTGGGTGATGGCCTCAACCGCCTCGGCAAGAAGGCCATCGTCTGCATCCGCGAGGCTTCGCTCGGACCGAATTTCGGCGTCAAGGGCGGTGCCGCCGGCGGCGGCTACGCGCAGGTCGTGCCGATGGAGGACATGAACCTCCACTTCACCGGCGATTTCCATGCCATCACCACTGCCCATAACTTGCTGTCGGCGCTGATCGACAACCACATCTATTGGGGCAACGAGCTCGGCATCGACACCCGCCGTGTCGTCTGGCGCCGCGTCATGGACATGAACGACCGGTCGCTGCGCGAGATCATCTGTTCACTCGGCGGCGTCGCCAACGGTTTCCCGCGCGAGGCCGGTTTCGACATCACAGTCGCCTCGGAAGTTATGGCCATCCTGTGCCTGTCGACCGACCTGAAGGACCTGGAAAAGCGCCTCGGCGACATCATCGTCGCCTATCGTCGCGACAAGTCGGCCGTCTATGCCCGCGACCTCAAGGCCGACGGTGCAATGGCCGTACTCCTGAAGGACGCCATGCAGCCCAATCTCGTGCAGACGCTGGAGAACAACCCGGCTTTCGTCCATGGCGGCCCCTTCGCCAACATCGCGCATGGCTGCAACTCCGTCGTTGCCACCACGACGGCGCTGAAGCTAGCCGATTACGTCGTCACCGAAGCCGGTTTTGGCGCCGATCTCGGTGCCGAAAAGTTCTTCGACATCAAATGCCGCAAGGCCGGCCTGAGGCCGGCAGCGGCGGTCATCGTCGCCACGGTTCGCGCCATGAAGATGAATGGCGGCGTCAAGAAGGAGGACCTCGGCAAGGAGAACGTCGAGGCGGTCAGGAAGGGATGTGCGAATCTCGGCCGCCACATCGAGAACATCCGCCAGTTCGGTGTGCCGGCTGTGGTCGCCATCAACCATTTCTACTCCGACACCGAGGCCGAGATCCAGGCGATGAAGGACTACGTCGCCTCGATGGGCGAAGAGGCGATCCTGTGCAAGCACTGGGCCCAGGGATCGGCCGGCATCGAGGAACTGGCCAAAAGGGTCGTGGCATTGGCCGAATCCGGCGCGTCGCAATTTGCCCCGCTCTATCCCGACGCCATGCCGCTGTTCGAGAAGATCAACACCATCGTCCAGCGCATCTATCGCGGTTCCGAAGCGATCGCCGACAAGTCGGTGCGCGATCAGCTCCACGCCTGGGAGCACGCCGGCTACGGCCACCTGCCGGTCTGCATGGCCAAGACGCAATATTCCTTCTCGACCGATCCGAATCTGCGCGGCGCGCCGACCGGCCACACCGTACCGGTGCGCGAGGTCAGGCTGTCTGCCGGCGCCGGCTTCGTCGTCATCATCTGCGGCGAGGTCATGACCATGCCCGGTCTGCCCAAAGCGCCATCCTCGGAAAAGATCTTCCTGAACGAAATCGGCCAGATCGAAGGCCTGTTTTAGGGATAATCAGTGCTCGTACGGCAAAGGGCGCCGCAACGCTGCGGCGCCCTTCTGCCTGTCCGCAATGGTCTCCTACGCTGCGCTCCGCGCCAGCGCGCGCTGGTTGGAGGCATAGGGTGTGTCGTGCTGGGGTACCGCGCCGGTCTTCAGGCACTCGATCCATTCGGCGGTTTTGAGAACGGCCGCGAAGCGCGATTGCAGGACGATCGTCATGACGCGATGGATTTCCTCCCCCGACGCGTAGCCGGCGCTGTTGGCGTAGGGCAATGACCCCGTTGCGTCCGATAGGAACTCCACCTCGAAGCCCATATGCACGGCGTGGATGACCGTCGAGAGGTCGCAATTATGTGTCATGTAGCCGATGACAGTGATCGTATCGATAGAGTTGGCGCGCAGCCACTCCTCGAGGTCGGTCCCGGTGAAGGCGCTTGGCAGGTGTTTTTCGACATAGTGGTCGCGGTTTCGCCTGGCGATTTCCGGGTGCAACTCGGCGCCGTGGCTGCCCTTGGCGAAAACCGGTGAGGTTTCCGGTGCCAACTGCTTGATGACCACCACCTTGACGCCTGCCTCGGTGGCCGCATCCATCGCTCGCGCCACATTGACGACGCTGTCGCGGAAGGGCGGATGCTGGATGGCGAGGTTGCCGCCGTCATAGTCGTTCTGAACATCTATGACGATGAGGGCGCGGCGTGGAGCTTTACCTGTGGCTGGTTGCGACATGGGGTTTTCCTTTCCCGTTGGACAGTGATGGATGGACGATAAGCTCGCCACGGGAACGCAAAAAGTGTCCCAATTGACATTCGAAAGAATTGGGACAATCGCCTCACCCGTTGCTGGAGCTCCCATGACCGATCCTGCCGTTGCCGCCATCGCCTTCGATGGCATCAGCCCGTTTCATCTCTCCGTGCCGTGTCTCGTGTTCGGCGCGGATCGCACGGAACTCGGACTGCCGCGCTTCGACTTCCGGGTCTGCGCGATTGAGGACGGGCCGATCCGTACCGATGCTGGGCTGACCATCAGCGTCCCGCACGGGCTTTCCGCGCTCGATGACGCCGACATCGTCATCGTGCCAAGCTGGAAGGATCTCAGGAGCTCGCCTCCAGCCGCATTGATCGACGCGTTGCTTGGCGCGCACGAGCGCGGCGCGCTGATCGTCGGACTGTGCTTGGGAACGTTCGCTGTTGCGGCGACCGGACTGCTTTCGGGGCGGCGAGCGGCGACGCACTGGGCCTACGCGGATCAGCTGCAGGAACTCTATCCCGACATTCTCGTCGAACCGGAAGTGCTCTACATCGACAATGGCGATGTCGTGACATCCGCCGGCGTCGCCGCCGGGCTCGACTGCTGCCTGCACGTCGTGCGGGCTCGTTACGGCGCGGAGGCGGCACTTCGCCTGGCCCGGCAGATCGTGCTTTCTCCGCATAGGCAGGGCGGGCAGGCTCAATTCATCGAACGTCCCATCGCCAGGACCGGCATTGCGGACCGCTTCACCCAGGCTCTCGAAGCGGTGCGCAAAACCCTGGGTGAGCCGCACAGTCTGGACAGCGTTGCCGGTCACGCCGGCCTCACCCGCCGGACGTTCACGCGCCGTTTCCAGAAAACGATCGGCACCAGTTTTGGTGACTGGCTGACCGACCAGCGCGTCCAGCTGGCGCAGCGGCTGCTGGAGGCAACGGAGAAATCGATGGACACGGTTGCCTTCGAGGCCGGTTTCGGCAGCGCCACCTCGCTGCGCCAGCATTTCGCGGCGCGGCTCAGAACCTCGCCGGCGCAGTACCGGCGCGAATTCTCGAAGAGTGCTCAGGAGGAGCGCGTGGCGCACATGCCGAGGTGAAATTCGGCTCGCGCTCGATTCCAGGGCAATCGCTTCAGTGCCGACGTTGGACTGCCATCCGGCCCGAGCAGGCTATCTTTTTCTCGGAGCATTTGCCCTGCTCTCGATCCTGTCGTACTTGAAAGGCTCTGCGTCATCTGTCATATATTAAAGCGACAGATGACGCGAAGAGGGCTCGCCGTGGCGATGGCATTGGAAAAGGCTGCGCCAGCAGCAAAAAACAATGAACTTCAGAAGGTGGCGAAATTGCTAGGCGGCAGCCGCATTCTGGCAAGGCGCCTCAGCAGCGCTTTGGATGCCCACGAGTTGCTTCTGCACGGCCTGCCGGCTTCAGCGCTGGACCATCTTATCGGGCAACTCGTCTTCATCCAGAAGACTGATTCGCTGGAGAAGGCCGTCGGCATGAGCCTACGCACCTACCAGCGCCGCAAGGATGCTCCTTCCAAGCCTCTCAGTCAGGACCAGAGCGGACGAACCTGGAAGTTCGCGGAGATCCTGTCGAAAGCGACCGACGTGTTCGGTTCGCAGGTGGAGGCAGAGCAATGGCTGGAGCGCCCGGCGATTGGGCTCGACCAGCGTCGTCCAATCGACCTTCTGGCGACACCGGCGGGGATCGAGCTTGTAGAAGACTATCTGGAACGGCTTGAATATGGCGTTTATGCATGACGCCGCTGCCGGCGGCGCTTGGTGGCTCCGACCTCATCGGATGGCGCCTCGATCAAGCCGCGTTTGCGCCTGCATGGGATAGTGGCGAGGGCGCATACAGGGTGGGCGGACGCTGGAACAGCAAGGGCGTGCGCGCCGTCTACTGCTCGATCGATCCGTCGACTGCGATCCTCGAAGTTGCGGTCCATAAGGGCTTCAGGGCGCTCGACACGATAGCGCATGTCATGACGGCAGCGATCGTCAGCGATGTCGCGGATGTGCATATCGTCGACCCTGCGGCCGTGCCCAACCCCAACTGGTTGCGCCCGGGCATTCCGAGCTCCGGACAACAGGCGTTTGGCGACGATCTTCTGCAACGGCACCGCTTCGTTGTGATTCCGAGCGCCGTATCGCAGCATAGCTGGAACCTGATCTTCGACGCGAGCCTCGCCAGAGGGGCATACGCCATGAAGACCCAGGAGGCGTTTGCGCTCGACACACGGTTGCATCCACCTCCGGCCAAGTGACACAGCCGCCCCCATGTCCACCAGAACGACGACATGACCGGCGACGGAAGCACAGGTGCTCAGCCGTTCCTGATTATCCGTGCCGGATTACCAACCACCGTGGTGTTCGCCGCGACGTCGCGCGTCACCACGGCACCGGCGCCGACGATGGCGCCGTCGCCTATCCTGACCCCGCCGAGGATGATGGCACTGCCGCCGATCCAGGCATTGTCGCCGATCTCGACGGGCCTGGCGATTTCCAGCCCTGCCTGCCGCCCAGCAGTCTCCCCGTGGTGCTCGGCGCAATAGATCTGCACATTGGGGCCGAGCAGTGTTCCCTTGCCAATGCGGACTGGCGCCGTATCGAGAATGATGCAGCCGGCATTGAGGAAGCCGCGGTCGCCGAGAAAGATGTTGAAGCCATAGGCACAGTGGAACTGCGCTTCGATCCGGGCGCCCTCGCCCGCAGCGCCGAGCAGCGTCCGCAATCCAGGCCCGATATCGCCACGCTGCCGCGGTGGCAGGCTGTTGTGCTCGAACACCGCGTCGCGCGACGTAATGCGCAGCGCCTCCAGTTCCGGATCGAGGCAGCAATACCACTCGCCCGCCGCCATTTTCGTGCGTTCGCTCGCCGTCATGGCCGCAACTCCAGTTTCAATCTCTGCCAAAGCACAAGTGTTGCAAATACGGGAAGCGCCGGCGGCGACACCACCTCTGGTCAAATACCGGACCTATGGTAGCCTGCCCTCTCGGATATGTCCCAAGCCGGCCATCGAGGGATCAATCATGCTGTACATTCTTGCACTCCTGATTGGCATCGTTGCCGGGCTTCGCGCCATGACCGCGCCCGCCGCGGTCGCCTGGGGCGCCTGGCTTGGCTGGTTGCCGGTTGCCGGCACCTGGGCGAGCTTCATGGGCCACTGGATCGCTGTCGGCGTCTTCACCATCCTGGCCATCGCCGAGCTGGTCACCGACCAGCTGCCATCGACGCCGAGCCGCAAGGTGCCGCAGCAATTCGGCACGCGCATCGTCCTGGGCGCTTTCACCGGCGCGGTGATCGGCGCCACGGACGGCGCCACCATAGGCGGCCTGATCGCCGGCGCCGTTGGTGCGGTGATCGGCACGCTGGGCGGCGCCGAGGCGCGCAAACGCCTGGCCACCGCCTTCGGTAAGGACCCGCCCGCCGCCTTCATCGAGGACGCGGTGGCGATCGTCGGCGGGCTTCTGATCGTGGCGGCGGTGGCATGATGGCAAAGGCATTCGACGCCATCATCATCGGTGCCGGGCAGGCCGGCCCACCGCTCGCCGGCCGGCTGAATGCGGCCGGCATGAGCGTGGCGCTGATCGAGCGAAAGCTGGTCGGCGGCACTTGCGTCAACACCGGCTGCACGCCGACCAAAACGATGGTGGCAAGCGCCTATGCCGCGCATCTCGCCCGCTCCGCCGCGGATTACGGGGTGACGCTATCCGGTCCCGTCGGCGTAAACTACAAGGCGATCAAGGCGCGCAAGGACAAGGTCTCCAACGACGCCCGCGGCAATCTCGAAGACTGGATTGCCGGCATGGACAAATGCACGCTCTATCGCGGCCATGCGCGCTTCGTAAGCGCCAACACGGTGCGCGTCGGCGACGATCTGCTGAGCGCCGAAAAGATATTCCTCAACACCGGCGGGCGCGCCTCGGTGCCCGACCTGCCCGGCGTCCACGATATTTCGTATTTGACCAACTCGTCGATGATGGATCTCGACGAGCTGCCGCGCCATCTCATCGTCGTCGGCGGCAGCTATGTCTCGCTCGAATTCGCGCAGATGTTCCGCCGCTTCGGTTCCGAAGTCACGGTCATCGAAAAAAGCCCGCGTCTGATCGGCCGCGAGGACGAGGACGTCTCGGACGCCATTTTGTCGATCCTCGAAAACGAAGCCATTGCCGTCCATCTCGGCGCCGACGACATCCGCTTCGCCAGGCGAGGCAACGAAATCGCCGTGACCTTCGCGCCAGGCAAGGCGGCTGCGGTCGGCTCGCATGTGCTGCTGGCGCTCGGCCGCACGCCAAACACCGACGATCTCGGCCTCGACAAAGCCGGCGTCGAGGTCGACAAACGCGGCTTCATCGTCGTCGACGACCAGTTGCGCACCAGCGTGCCCGGCATCTGGGCGATGGGCGACTGCAACGGCAAGGGCGCCTTCACCCACACCTCGTACAACGATTACGAGATCGTCGCCGCCAACCTGCTCGACAACGATCCGCGCAAGGTCAGCGACCGCATCGAGGCCTATGCGCTCTACATCGACCCACCACTCGGCCGCTGCGGCATGACCGAGACAGCGGTAAGGAAATCCGGCCGCCGCGCCTTGGTCGGCCAGCGGCCAATGACCCGCGTCAGCCGTGCAGTCGAAAAAGGTGAGACGCAAGGCTTCATGAAGATCCTGGTCGATGCCGACACCATGGAGATCCTCGGCTGTTCGATGCTCGGCCCGGGCGGCGACGAGGCGGTGCACTGCGTGCTCGACCTGATGTATGCCAAGGCGCCGGTCAGCACGCTGGCGCGCGCCGTGCACATCCACCCGAACGTCTCGGAGCTTCTGCCGACCATCGCCCAGGAACTCAAGCCGCTGGTGTGAACCGGGCGTATCGCGCGAACCCTCGCGCATCCCGCCGAGTAGGCTCATTGCGCCCATAGCGCCGCTGGCTGGACCAATCGACAAGCGCGCCGGCGACGGGCATGTCTTCCGAACTCTTGACGGAGGACAGCATGCAGAGGTCCATCGAACGCATCGCCGGCGACAGCGAAGGCGTTTCCTACGAATTCCCCGTCTTCCGCTTCGCCGGGTCGGACAAGACGGCGCCTTCCGCCTATCTGCAGGCGGCGCTTCATGCAGGCGAATTGCCGGGCGTCGTCGCCATCGACACGCTGATGCCGATGCTCAGCAAGGCGGAAGCCGAAGGCCGCATCACCGGCAATATGACCATCGTGCCCTGGGCCAATCCGATCGGCCGCGCGCAATATCTTTACGGCGACCATCAGGGCCGCTTCCATCTGGGCACGCGCACCAATTTCAATCGCGGCTTTCCGCGGCTCGCCGCGCCCGACGTCGCCCTGCTGCCGATGCACGGCACGGTCGACCAGCGGCTGAAAACGCGGCTGCTGCAGCTCTCCATCGGCCACGACATTGTGCTCGACCTGCATTGCGACGATGAGGGCCTCGCCTATCTTTACGTCCACACCAGCCTGTGGCCGGCCATGGCGGATTGTGCAGCGGCCATGGGCGTCGATGCGGTGATGCTGTGGCACGAAGATCCCGACGGCACCTTCGAAGGCGCCTCGATCATGCCGTATCAGAACGTTCCAGCCGACGTGGCGCGCCTGGACCGGCGTGTCGCCACCACGGTTGAATATCGCGGCATACTCGATGTCGACGGCGCCCTGGCCGGCGCCGATGCCGAAGGGCTCTACCGGCTGCTGGTGGCGCGCGGCGTCATCCAGGATCAGGCGCTGCCCGCGCCTGGCAGCTTCGTTGGGCCCAGTTTTTTTACCGGTATTGTCGCGCCGCTCGAAAACATCGAGATGATGCCGGCGCCCCGCTCGGGCGCGATCCTCTACGACGTGAAGCCGGGCGACCGCGTCACCAAGGGTGTGCGCCTTGCCACCATCGTCCACGCGCCCGGCGAGCCCGACGGCCGCACGGAAGTGTTGGCGCCGCAGGCGGGCCTCATCCTCACGCGGCGCTCCCGCCGCATCATCCGCGCCGGAGAAGACCTCCTGAAGCTGGTCGGCGACGAGACGAGCGCCGATGCAAGGTCGGGAACGCTGGAGGACTGAGGCCCGCATTTGAATCCAGTTGCGCGGCCGTCCAATCGCCGCTATGGGAATCGCCATGAATATGCGTTCGATCAAGACCGTGTGGTGGTGGGCTCGCTGACAGCGGCCTGTTCGAACGCGTTCGCGTGACAATAGAGGGTGGCCGCAGCGGAATGTCCGGGCGGCCATTTGTTTTTTCAAGCCATTCCCGGGTCCGTTGCCCCAAAGACGCTGATGGAGACGGCAATGACGACGAAAATACTGGAGAATGGAGCCGAGCGCTTCGTCACCGCGGGCGGCGTGGCGATTACCCGCCAGCGCCATGACCGGCCGTATGAGGGAGCGATCGATGGCTATGTCGACGGGCTGAATTCGCGCCGCGGCGCCGTGTTTTCCTCGAATTACGAATATCCCGGCCGCTATACGCGCTGGGACACCGCCATCATCGATCCGCCGGTGGTGATCTCGGCACGCGGCCGCGCTATGCGCATCGAGGCGCTGAACCGCCGCGGCGAGGTGCTTTTGCCGGTGATCGGCACGGTGCTTGCCGGCCTTGACGATGTCACGATCGCCGAGACGTCGAACAAACTCGTCCGCCTCGAAGTTGCCAAGCCCGGCCGTGTCTTCACCGAGGAGGAACGCAGCCGCGTTCCCTCCGTCTTCACCGTGCTGCGCGCCATCACCGCCTTGTTCAAGACCGAGGAAGATGCCAATCTCGGCCTCTATGGCGCCTTCGGCTACGACCTCGCCTTCCAGTTCGATCCGGTCGACTACAAGCTCGAGCGCAAGCCAAGCCAGCGCGATCTCGTGCTGTTCCTGCCCGACGAGATCCTCGTCGTCGACCACTATTCGACCAAGGCCTGGACCGACCGCTACGACTATTCCGGCGATGGCTTCTCGACCGAAGGCCTGCCGCGCGACGAAATCGTCGAGCCGTTCAGGACCGCCGACCGCATCCCGCCGCGCGGCGACCACGAGCCCGGCGAATATGCCAAGCTGGTGCGCAAGGCGATGAAGAGCTTTGAGCGTGGCGACCTGTTCGAAGTGGTGCCGGGGCAGATGTTCTACGAACGCTGCGAAACTCAGCCCTCCGAGATTTCCCGCAAGCTGAAGAGCATCAACCCTTCGCCCTACTCCTTCTTCATTAATCTCGGCGAGGGCGAATATCTGATCGGCGCCTCGCCGGAAATGTTCGTGCGCGTCAACGGCCGCCGGGTCGAGACCTGCCCGATCTCCGGTACCATCAAGCGCGGCGACGACGCCATCTCCGACAGCGAGCAGATCCTGAAGCTGCTCAATTCGAAGAAGGACGAATCCGAACTCACCATGTGCTCGGACGTCGACCGCAACGACAAGTCGAGGGTCTGCGAGCCGGGCTCGGTGCGCGTCATCGGCCGCCGCCAGATCGAAATGTATTCGCGCCTGATCCACACCGTCGACCACATCGAGGGGCGGCTGCGCGAAGGCATGGACGCCTTCGACGCCTTTCTGTCGCATGCCTGGGCCGTCACCGTTACCGGCGCGCCGAAATTATGGGCCATGCGCTTCATCGAGCAGAACGAGAAGAGCTCGCGCGCCTGGTATGGCGGAGCGATCGGCATGGTCAATTTCAACGGCGACATGAACACCGGCCTGACGCTTCGCACCATCCGCATCAAGGATGGCATCGCCGAAGTGCGCGCCGGCGCCACGCTGCTCTTCGACAGCATTCCCGAGGAAGAAGAAGCCGAAACCGAACTGAAGGCATCCGCCATGCTCTCCGCCATCCGCGACGCCAAATCAGGCAACGCCGCCAGCACCGAACGCAGCACCGCGCGTGTCGGCGATGGCGTCAATATCCTGCTGGTCGACCACGAGGACAGTTTCGTCCATACGCTGGCCAACTATTTCCGCCAGACCGGCGCCAACGTCTCGACGGTGCGCACGCCGGTGCCGGACGAGATCTTCGACCGGCTGAAGCCAAACCTGGTCGTGCTGTCGCCCGGTCCCGGCACACCGAAGGACTTCGACTGCGCCGCCACCATCAATCGGGCCCGTGCACGCGACCTGCCGATCTTCGGCGTCTGCCTCGGGCTGCAGGCGCTGGCCGAGGCCTACGGCGGCGAGCTGCGCCAATTGCACATCCCGATGCACGGCAAGCCGTCGCGCATCCGCGTGTCGAAGCCGGGCATCATCTTCTCCGGCCTGCCCAAGGAGGTGACCGTCGGCCGCTACCATTCGATCTTCGCCGATCCGGTGCGGCTGCCCGATGGTTTTGTCGTCACCGCCGAGACCGAAGACGGCATCATCATGGCCTTCGAGCACCGCAAGGAGCCTATCGCCGCGGTGCAGTTCCATCCGGAATCGATCATGACGCTCGGCCACAATGCCGGCATGCGCATCATCGAGAACATTGTCGCGCACCTGCCGCGCAAGGCCAAGGAAAAGGCCGCTTAATTTTGAGGGCTCAGTGTTGGGATTTCTTCCCCAGTGACCGCGGTGGATAACAAAGCCGCCGCCAGGCAGAAGGTCGCCAGCCTCGCCTTCTGGTCGATCATCGTCGCCTTCGTCGTGCTCGGCCTGAAGCTGGTGGCCTGGTACGTCACCGGTTCGGTTGCGCTTTATTCGGACGCGCTGGAATCGATCGTCAACGTCATTGCCTCGGCGGCCGCCTATTGGGCGATCCAGGTCAGCTACAAGCCGGCCGACCAGGACCATCCGTTCGGCCATCACAAGGCCGAGTATCTCTCGGCCGTCCTGGAAGGCGTGCTGATCGTGCTTGCCGCGCTGCTCATCCTCAACGAGGTCTGGTGGTCCTGGCAGCATCCCGCCCCGCTCGAACAGCCGTGGACCGGCCTTGCCATTAACGGCGTCGCAACGGTCATCAACGCCGTCTGGGCCTTGACACTGATCCGCACCGGCCGAAGCGAAAAATCACCGGCGCTGGTTGCCGACGGCAGGCATATCATGACCGACGTGGCGACCTCGGTCGGTGTGTTCATCGGCCTGGTCGGCGCCGTGCTGACCGGCTGGCAGGTTCTCGATCCGGCTCTTGCCGTGATCGTCGCGCTCAACATCCTGTGGCAGGGCTGGCACGTCATCGGCTCGTCGATGAACGGGCTGATGGACCGCGCCGTCGATACCCAGGAACATATCCGTATCCGCGACATCATCTCGGCCAATTGCAAGGGCGCGCTCGAGGTCCACGACCTGAAGACGCGCATCGCCGGCCGCGCCACCTTCATCGAGTTCCACTTGGTCGTCGACGCCGACATGTCGGTCGGCGCCAGCCACGTCATTTGCGACCGCATCGAAGACGCGCTGAAGGCCGAAATCCCTTCCGTGCGCGTCATCATCCATGTCGAACCCGACGACGAAGCGAAACTGCCCAAGGGCACGACGGCCGTGCCGTTCGCGTGAGGTGGCGTCGCGGAGAAAACATCGCTCAGTCGTGATCCTTCGCGCCCCCCTCTGTCCTGCCGGACATCTCCCCCTCTAGTGGGGAGATTGGATGTCGCTTCGGGCTTCGCCAATCTCCAACGACAAGCGCTGTCGGCGAAGCTGCCGATCTCCCCCCTTGAGGAGGAGATGTCCGGCAGGACAGAGGGGGGCGCTGTCCCGCCGGCGTCGCGGTTCTCAACTGCTCAAAGCCCGCAGGCAGCCTGCGGCATCGGCTGCAGCCGGTAGACCTTGTCGTCGGACATTGTGTCGCCTGCCGCCGCCTTCGAGCACAGGTCGACGATCGGCAGGCCGCTGTTCGGGTTGGCCAGCATCATCGTGCCGTTGGCGCCGCGGCGAAGGAAGACCTCCTTTTGCGCGATATCGCAGGAGGCAGCACCCGTCTTCGCGCTCGCCGCGCAGCGCCATTGGTCGCCCTCGCCCTGGCAGTTGTAGGCCTGCGTGACCTTGGCCGATTTCTGCCGCGTGGTAACCGAAACGGCGATGTCGGCGCCGCTTGGCCAATTGGCCGGATCGCCCTCCTTGGCGAAAGACGCCAGCTCGACCGGTCCGCGGAAAACCCTGATCGACTGGGTCAGCTGATCGGGATGCGAGCCGAGATGCGCGGCGTCGTAGTCGCGTCCGTAGCAGAAGGCCTGGTCCGGCTTCAGTCGCTCGCGCAATGGCGGGCCAAGGGCCGGATCGATCGGGTCGATGCGCGCGAACTCCGCCTTGCAGGTCGCGGCCGGCATCGGGTCGAGCCTGAAGCCGTTATCGTCCTTGCCCAGCGCCTGCCTTTCGTACTCCGCCTTGCCGAGCTCGTCTTCCGAGCCGGCGTCGAGATAGAGGTCGGGCTGCACGTCCGAGACAATCAGCCGGCCTTTGTCGTCGACCTTCAGCGAAGCCATGGTGCGGTCGCAGTCCATGCCGCAGCGGATCGGGCCGGTCTTGCCATCCTCCGACTCATGACTGCACCAGCCACCGAGCCATTCCGGCGCCTCGGCGCCGCGCACCGTCGTCGCCATGAAGCCATTGTAGGAGGAGTCGATGCCGGCGCTTGGCTCCTCGTTTGGCCGGCTGACCGGATCGCGGCCGTAATAGAAGAAGATGCGCGCCACCTTCTGGTGCGGATGCGACTTGAGATGCGCGGCGTCGTAGACGCGGCCGAAACAGGCGTCCTTGCCGTCCGGGCTGAGCTCGGTGAGTTTGAGCATGTCATCGGCGAAAGCAGCGCCGGCGACGGCGGCAAGCAAGGCAACCCCAACTCCGGCGCCCACAATGGTCCCCATTATGGTCCTCGACGTCATGCTACCCCTCCATTGCCCCGACAAGACGTGGCGTCAATTTATGCTAGGATCGCGGCCGAGGCCACGCAATTTGCGCCGGCCGGCCAAATGGGAGATGAAGCCATGCGACGCCGCGATATTTTCCGCGTCGGTCTTGCCGGAGTTGCCGGGCTTTTCGGGCTGCGCCCGACCAAGGCGGCAGCCATTGAAGTCAAGGCCGTCGAAGAGGAAAGGCAAAAGGTCGCCTATCACCTCAGCGACCTCGACAAGGTCAATTTCGTGCTCGGCAACATCAAGAACCACTTCGAAGGCACCGACGGCAATGTCGACATCGCGCTTGTCGTGCACGGCCCGGCACTTGCCGCCTTCAAGTCGAAGGGCATATCGGCCGCCATTTCCGGGCGATTCGCCGGCCTTGTCCAGGACGGGCTCAGCCCGCACGCTTGCGCCAACACCATGCACGGCATGGATATCGGCCTGGCCGACCTGCTCGACGGCTTCCATGCAGCCGACAGGGGCGGCGTCGTCAAGCTCGCCGAATTGCAACGCCAGGGCTACGCCTATCTCAGGCCATAGGGCAATTCCAGGAAAAGTGTGAAACGGTTTTCCGTCCGGAATTGCGTCAAGACAAAGAAGGAGCGGTTCGCCGTTTCCGTGAAACAGTGAACCACTCTAAACTTTTACGGACTTGAATGCGAGGACTGCGAGGGCCTACGAAGAGCAGGCAGAGTCCCCCGGAGGAATAGACGTGCCAGCCACCACCACCCTTGTCAGCCCCTCTCTGGTCATCCCCGACCTTGCCGGAAAGGCGGTGCTGGTCACCGGCGCCTCGACCGGCATCGGCGCGGCGCTTGCACTTGCCTACGCCGCGCAGAAATGCCGCGTCGCGCTGCACTACAATTCCAGCCGTACGGCTGCCGAAAACCTGGCCGCGACCATTCGCAACGGCGGCGGCGACGTGTTCCTCGCCCAGGGCGATTTCTCGATCCCCGCCGATGTCGAGCGCGTTGTCGAGGACAGTGCGCAACATTTCGGCCGGCTCGACGGCCTCGTCAACAATGCCGGCGGCATGCTCGGCCGCGTGCCCTATGCCGAGCAGACCGAAGCGCATTACGACGCGGTGATGGATCTCAACGCGCGTTCCGTGCTGACAGCTTCGCGCAAGGCGATCCCATGGCTGAAGCGGCAGGGCGGCTTCATCGTCAACACCTCCTCGATCGCCGCGCGCAACGGCGCCGGTGGCGGCGCCGGCCTTTACGGCTCGGCCAAAGCCTTCGTCTCCAACGTCACGCGCGGCATGGCCAAGGAGCTGATCGGCTTCAACATCCGCGTCAACGCGGTGGCGCCCGGCACCATCGCCACCCCTTTCCACGAGCGCTACTCGACCGACGACCAGATGAAAGGCATGATCGCCACCATCCCGCAGGGCCGCGCCGGCACGGCCGAGGACTGCGTCGGCGCCTATCTGTTCCTCTCCTCCGATCTGTTGAGCGGCTACATCATCGGCCAGGTGATCGAGGTCAATGGCGGGCAGTTGATGCCGTAGACGGCGAACTGCATACTCCTGGTTGCGTCATCTCAACGGAGCAAAGCGAATGTACGGACTGATCGGCAAGATGCGGGCGATGCGCGGCCAGCGTGACGCAATGATGGATATCCTGCTCGCCAGCACCGGCGCCATGCCCGGCTGCCTGAACTACATCATCGCCACCGATCCGGCCGATGCCGACGCGATCTGGGTGACCGAGGTGTGGACCGATGCCGAAAGCCACAAGGCTTCGCTGCAGCTGCCCGAAATCCAGGCGGCAATCGCCAAGGCACGGCCGATCATCGCCGGGTTCGAGTTCCAGGTGGAGACGCATCCTGTTGGCGGGTTCGGCTTGCCAGTGAAGGCGGAATAGAGGGAGAGGCCGGCGGGACAGCGCCCCCCTCTGGCCTGCCGGCCATCTCCCCCTCAAGTGGGGAGATTGTCCGTCATCTCGGCTTTCGCCAATCGCCAAACGCCACAGGAATGAGCGGGGCCCTGGAACAGCCGATCTCCCCCCTCGTGGGGGAGATGTCCGGCAGGACAGAGAGGGGCGCGAAGGATCGCCACAGAAGCCGTAGTGCAGTCGTCACCCAAGGCCAACCCCGCAAAAAGGGTTCGCATTTTTTCGCGGCCGGTCTAAGAGCCCATCTATGGATTCTTCCCCCAACCCGCCGGCCATCGAGCACCTGGCGCGGATCCACAAGGCCTGGCAGTGGCCCGTCCTGGTGGTGGTCTCGGTGCTGTTTGCCGGCGCGCTGGAACTCGCCGCCCTGCCGGCCGCGCTCTTGATCGGACCGATGCTGGCGGCCATCGTCGCCGGCACCAACGGCGCCACGGTGCGCGTGCCGCGGGTTCTGTTCGGCTCAGCCCAGGCGGTCGTCGGCTGCCTGGTCGCCAGTTCCATCTCGGCCGATATCTTTCCCGTCTTCTACAAGGAATGGCCGCTGTTCCTTGGGGTCGTGATGGCGACGGTCGCGGCATCCAGCCTGCTCGGCTGGCTGATCAGCCGCTGGCGCATCCTGCCCGGCACCACCGCGGTCTGGGGCTCGTCGCCGGGCGCCGCCACCGCCATGGTGCTGATGGCCGGTGCGTTCGGCGCCGACCAGCGCCTCGTCGCCTTCATGCTTTATCTGCGCGTCATCTGCGTCTCGATGACGGCAGCCCTGGTGGCCAAGCTCTGGGTCGACACCTCGGGCATCGAGGTGCCGGCCATCGTCTGGTTCCCACCGGTCGACCCGCAAGGCTTGGCCGCGACTTTCGGGGTGGCGCTGGTTGGCGGCCTCGCGGGAAAGCTTTTCCGGCTGCCGTCGCCGTTCTTCCTCGGCACCTTCATTTTCGGCACCGTGATCCATCTTGGGCTCGGCGTGACCATGCAGTTGCCGCCCTGGCTGCTTGCCTTGAGCTATACGATGATCGGCTGGAGCATCGGCCTGAATTTCACCAGGGCCATTTTGCGCCACGCGGCCCGCGCGCTGCCGCAGATCGTCGGCTCGATCATTGCCCTGATCGGCTTTTGCGGCGGCCTCGCCTTCCTGATCAGCCGCCTGCTCGGCATCGATCCGCTGACCGCCTATCTGGCAACCAGCCCGGGCGGCATGGACAGCGTCGCCATCATCGCCGCCGCCGCGCAGCATGTCGACATATCCTTCGTCATGGCGCTGCAATCGGCACGCTTCCTGATCGTGCTTCTGGTCGGCCCAAGCGTGGCGCGGCTGGTGGCGAGAAGCCTGCGGGAGTAAAGACCAGCTGGGCTGCGTCAGCTGATCACCAGGCTCGATATACGCTCGCCGTCCAGCGTGAAGACCATATCGCCCTCGCCGTTGAAACCGTTGCCTTCGACGGCGATGCGAACGGGCAGGTGCCGTCCGCTGCTGCGATGCCGAGGATGCTGAACCTGGACTGCACGCCGATATTGTCCGACTGGTTCCAGCGCGCAATCTGCTCGCGGCCCCGGAACGACCGGCCCCAATCGCTCAGAAAGGCATCCGGCGTGAAACTGTCCAGGAAGGCTTCGGTGTCGCCGGCATTGGTGGCTTCGACAAAGCGGCGGATGGGATCGGGCGTGTCCATGTCTTTCCTCCTGGACCGGATTCCGGTGCTCTGGAAGGAGCGGCCGGATGGGACGATAGGGTAGTCCTCGAAGCATGACGCCGAAAATAAAAACCCGCCTCGGGAGGCGGGTCGTTGGAGCCAATTAGCCCATACCCAGATTAGTAGCATAGCTGCCGGCACAAAGCAAGAACAAAATGTGGCTACCCCGGACAATCGCGACAGGTTTGCGCCGCCCCGAGTGAGGGCAGCGCCGGCTTCGGTCATCCGTTTGATTGATTTCTCTGGCATCGAGAAGCCCCAAGCCGACAGCGAGGCTCCCACTTGCCTCGCTTTGCCTGCTCCTGTATGAAAACCGCCATGAGCCCGCGCGCCACCTCTTTTGCGTCCCGTCCGACCGGCATTGCCGGCCAGACCGTTCGCGCGCTTGCCTCCACCCTGCTGCCTCTCGGCCTTATCGGCGATCGCCGGGTTCGCTGAAGGAGCGCCCGGCGGTCGAATTCGCCGCGCACGCGCACGCTCCTTGGCCAGTCTGCAAATTGGCACGTCACATCAAGCGAACGAAATTCTGGTAAAGGCGCCGCTCGCCACCAATCCGCCTGAAGCTGGATCCGTGAGCCGCCGGGAGAAAAGATGATGAACGCACGAGAAGATATCCGTCTGAATGTAGAGGAAACCACCAAGCCCGCGAGGGGCATGCCGGACGCTGCCCGCAAATACCAACCCTATCCGACCGTCGGCCTTGCCGACCGCACCTGGCCTTCGAAAGTGATCGACAAGGCGCCGATCTGGTGCTCGGTCGACCTGCGCGACGGCAACCAGGCGCTGATCGATCCGATGGGCCAGGAACGCAAGGCGCGCATGTTCGCCCTGCTGCTCGACATGGGCTTCAAGGAGATCGAGATCGGCTTCCCGTCGGCCTCGCAGACCGACTTCGATTTCGCCCGCTGGTGCATCGAACAAGGCAACGTGCCCGCCGACGTCTCGCTGCAGGTGCTGGTACAGTGCCGGCCGGAACTGATCACCCGCACTTTCGAGGCGCTGAAGGGCGCCACCACCCCGATCGTCCATTTCTATAACTCGACCAGCGAGCTGCAGCGCCGCGTCGTCTTCGAGAAGGACGTCGCCGGCATCAAGCGGATCGCCACCGATGCGGCCAAGATGATCACGGACATGGCGGCGAAGGCCGGCGGCGGCTACCGTTTCGAATACTCGCCGGAGAGCTTTACCGGCACCGAGCTCGAAGTGGCGCTGGAGATCTGCAACGCGGTCACCGAGATCGTCAGGCCGACGGCGGAAAACAAGCTGATCATCAACCTGCCCTCCACGGTCGAGATGTCGACGCCCAACATCTATGCCGACCGCATCGAATGGATGTGCCGCAATCTCGACAACCGCGAGAACCTGTTGATCTCGCTGCACCCGCACAATGACCGCGGCACCGGCATCGCCACCACCGAACTCGGCCTGATGGCGGGCGCCGACCGCGTCGAAGGCACGCTGTTCGGCAATGGCGAGCGCACCGGCAATGTCGACATCGTCACGCTGGCGCTCAACATGTACACGCAAGGCGTCGATCCCGAGCTCGACTGCTCCGACATCAACCGCATGAAGGACGTCTACGAATACTCCAACCAGCTGAAGATCCCCGAGCGCCATCCCTATGTCGGCGAGCTCGTCTACACCGCCTTTTCCGGCTCGCACCAGGACGCCATCAACAAGGGGATGAAGGCGCTGCGCAAGGCCAACACGCCGCACTGGGAGGTGCCCTACCTGCCGATCGACCCGGCCGATGTCGGCCGCAGCTATGAAGCCATCATCCGCATCAACTCGCAGTCCGGCAAGGGCGGCATCGCCTATGTGCTGCATGCGGATTACGGCCTCAACCTGCCGCGCAACCTGCAGATCGAGTTCAGCCAGGCCATCCAGGCGATCACCGACGCCGAAGGCAAGGAAGTGCCGGCCAGGCGCATTTACGAGCGCTTTCTCGATACCTATGTCGACCAGCCCGGCGCGCGGCTGAAGTTCCTCGACCACCACACCTACCCCGACACCGAGGTCAAGGGCCGGCGCGTGGTCGAAGCGGTGATCCTCGACAAAGGCAAGGAGGTGACCATATCAGGCACCGGCACCGGCCCGATCGACGGCTTCGTCGATGCGCTGTCGCGCCATGTCGGGGTGCCGATGTCGGTGCTGGATTATTCCGAGCATTCCATGCAGCGCGGCTCGAATGCCTCGGCCATTTCCTATGTCGAGATGGAATATCCGGACGGCAAGCTGTTCGGCGCCGGCATCAACACCAACATCGTCGCCGCCTCGCTCGAAGCCGTGGTTTCGGCCGCCAACCGCATCGTCGGCCGAAAGCTCGGCTAGCCGAGACTGCCAGACTCGCGCCATCGGCCCACCGGACTTTTATCCGGTGGGTACGCTATCGCACCATAAGCACACGCTTGTAAGGCGCCGCCAGCGCTATATGATTGTACCTCAACCTGTGCCGAATTCGAAGGGATCGACACTTGCAGCATACCACGCCTGCCGCCCCCGCAGTGCGCGAAACGCTGGAGCGATTGCTTGCCAGCGAAACGTTCGGACGATCCGAGCGCGCGCGCAAGCTGCTCCGCTATCTCGTCGAGCGCGAGCAGGCAGGCGAAGCCGACCGGCTCAAGGGCTTCTCCATAGCGATGGACGTCTTCGGCAAGGACGGCGATTTCGATCCGTCGACCGATGCGGTGGTGCGGGTGCAGGCCGGCAGGCTGCGCGAGCTTCTGCAGCAGTATTTCGCCAATGAGGGCGTTGCCGAACCGGTCCGCATCGCCATTCCACGCGGCGGCTATGTTCCATCCTACGAACTCAATGCCATTCGCTTGCCGGCGGAGGTGGAGGCAAAGAGCAAGCCGCAGCCGGCGACAGAGGAGGCGACAAACGCCCCGCCCGGATCGCCGGAAGATGCCCGCAACCGGGCACATCCGGCTGCATTGCTGAGCGTTCCAGCCGTCGCCCCTGCTGCACCTTCGCTGCAGCGGCATTTGCAGTTCTTCTGGCTGGCGATCGCACTGGTCATCCTCATGCTGGGTGTGCTGATCCTTCGCCAGGGCAGCGTGGTATTGCTGACCGGCGGCGACACGGCGGTCGAGACCGCGGTGGCGACCGCCAGCATTGCAGCGCCTCCGGTTGAAAACCTTCCCCAGGTCTACATCGCCATCAAGGCTGACAGCGACGTGGCTCGTCGTGTCGCCGCATCGCTGCGCGCCGGCCTTAGCGGCTTCGACACCATCAATTTCATCGGCCGTGATGCCGACAACCCGCCCGATCCAGTTACCGACGCCACCAGCTTCGTATTCGATGTCCTGCCCGGGCCGCGCAGCGGCGACATCATGCTCGAGCTGCAAAGCGTGGCGACCGGCCGCGTGCTGCTGTCACGCAACCTGACCGCCGGCGACAGCGCGAACACCGCCATCGAGGACCAGATCTCCGGCATTTTGAGCTCGGCTCTTCCCGCCTCGGGCACGATCTACAACTACATCGAGCAGAGCGGCATCCAGACCGGGCTGACGGCGTGTCTGGTGCTCAACGGCAAATATTATCTCGACCAGAACGCCCAGACGCACGAAGCCGCCTACCGCTGCCTCGAAGATCTTGCCAACGGGAAGGCGAAGTCGTCCCTCGTCTATTCGGAACTCGCGTCCTTGCATCTTGAAGCGGTCACCGACCACTATCCCTACCCAGCCGACGCGACGATCGACAAAGCGATGACGTTTGCCCATCGCGCCATCCAGATGGGCCCGACCAGCCCCTACGCGCACCGCGCCCTTGGTTATCTCAACTCGCGCATGGGCGATTCCGCGGAATCGATCCGCTGGATGCGCAAGGCCTATGAGCTCAATCCCTATGATCTCGCTATGGCCGCCGCCTATGGCTACGGGCTGGTTTTCGCCGGCAGGTACAGCGAGGGCACCCCGATCATCGCTCACGCCGTGGACATCGCCAGCGCCCATCCGACATGGTGGGATTACGGGCTGTTCGCCGGAGAGTTCATGATGGGCGACATGAACAAGGCGACGCTTGCCGGCGACGGCTTGCGAACGACGGAAATGAAATCGCATTATCTG
This sequence comes from Mesorhizobium sp. M1334, assembly GCF_040317995.1. Lineage (NCBI taxonomy): Bacteria > Pseudomonadati > Pseudomonadota > Alphaproteobacteria > Hyphomicrobiales > Phyllobacteriaceae > Mesorhizobium > Mesorhizobium sp. M1334. The sequence continues at coordinate 28,439 of NZ_JAMYLM010000006.1, read as the reverse complement.
GCCGCGCGGCTGATCGGTGCCAAGGCTGCCGGCCGCGAGAAACTGGCGAGCAGGCTGCTGCAGGAACTGACCACCAAATTCCCGAAATTCGCAGCCGATCCGCGCGCAACTTTCGTCGAACGAAGATATCCCGCCGATCTGACCAACCGGCTGGTGGAAGCCCTGCGCGCCGCCGGGCTTGGCGGCGCCAGCTGACGTCGCCCGGCGCGTGCACGACGTCAGGTGATCGCGAAGATTTTACTGGCCATCCGGACGGCCAAAGCGCAATTCAGACACAATTTGAACTGGCCAATCTGATCCCGCATAAGACTGATCTCCGCATAAGTCTGACCTCCCACAAAGACTGATCCGCTTAGGACCGCCCCCGGCATCCTGACTGATCCCGGCACCAAGCCATAAAGTTTGCATGACCCCATCCCTGTACGCCGCCGAACGGGGCACCGGCCCGACAACCATCGCCTTGCTGCATGGTTTCGGTGGCTGCCACGACGACTGGCGCGAGGTGGCCGCGTCCCTGGCACTCGGCGCGCGGACGTTGGCCTATGATCTGCCGGGGCATGGGCTGTCACTCGATTTTCCGGGCGGCGGTCCGGCCGGGATTGCAGCCAGTGCCGTCCTTACGGATTTTTCCGCTCGCGGGATTAAGCGGGCCCATCTCGTCGGCCATTCGATGGGCGGCGCCGTGGCCGCCCTGATGGCATTGAACGAGCCGGAAAAAATAGCCTCGCTGACGCTGCTGGCGCCGGGCGGTTTCGGTCCTGAGATCAATGGTCCGCTGCTGCGTCGTTACGCCGCCGCTGCCGGCACGGATGAAATCCGCGCCTGTCTTGCCGACATGTCGGGACCACAAAGCCGACCTTCGCAGCGTAGGGTCGATCTCGTCAACGAGATGCGGCAGCGTCCCGGCCAGCTACGGACACTTGTCGAGCTCGCGGCCGCCATGACCAGGGATGATCGGCAAGGCGTCATCCCAAGCGAGCGGCTTGAAACGCTGAATATGCCAATCATGGTGATTTGGGGAACCGACGACGCGATGCTGCCCGTCAGCCAGGCGGACGGCCTGCCGGAGCATTTTCATCTGCACCACGTGCTGGAAGCCGGCCATATGCTGGTCGAGGAAGCGCCCGGCCTGGTCGTCGAGGCTGTCCGTCGCAACATGCGGCGCCGCAGCAGGCGGCTTCGTCCAGAATTGGCTGCGGCGGCGAGCTGATCCGCCCTCGCGCGGGACGGCCGCGGCGCAGGTGCTCCTTCCACCGAACCCTTGCCGGCCCGTCGATCTGGCAAGTGCATTTTGCCGGCGGCTGTGTTAATTCGGTGTTAACCAAACCCGCGAGGCAACGCCGATGAAGGACGCAGGCGAGAACATCACCCAGATCGATCAGTCGCGAAAACTGTCCGATGCCATTCGCGACGTCAAGAACTCCTTCGCTGACCGCGACGACGTCGTCGTCGACATGCGCGAAGCGCATCGCATGCGGCTCGATCTGCTTGCCGCCGAACTCGCGCCGGTCTTCGGCGACGTGCCCACCGACATGGACAGTTTCGACTTCGCCGTCTCGTCCGGCCTGCAGCCACGGCTGTGGATCGACGCCGTCAGCCATGTCGCCATGGGACGCGACCGCCGCACCTACCGCTTTCTCAAGGACACGCGCATCGGCCGCGTCGTCCTTGCCGAATCGACCGACATGAAGGTCGTTGCCGACCAGGTGACGCGCTATGTCGCCGAGCGCGTTGTCGAACGCCAGAGAATGATGGAAGGCGGCATCGAGCAAGCCGTCGCCGGCCTCAAACGCGCCCTGGTGGCGGAGGCCGAGCCGCCGCTGCAGATCGCCGCGCGCAGCAACGGCTGGTCGGCGTTCTTTTCCGGCCTCGGCCTGATCGCCGCCGGCGCCCTGGTCGGCCTGGCGATTTCGCTCGTACTGTTCTGGGACCGCATCGTCGCGATGAAAATCAGCTTCTAAAGCGGTTCAGCGTTTCACCGAAATGCTGAACGGCTCTATCTCTTTGTTCTGACGCAATTCCGAAAAACCGCTTCACACTTTTCCTGGAATTGCTCTAGCCATCGACGCCTCGGCCTCGACGCCAAGCTCCAGCGTCTGCAGGTCGCTGGGCGGCAATGCCGGCCCGGTCAGGCCGCGGCGCGTCAGCCTGATCCGCCAATTGTCTTTTTCACCGTCGATGTCGAGCAGATTGTATTGCGCCGGCGCATGCGAACTGCCGGGGGCCTGCCCGGCAGCGGCGACGCCGACCACCGGGATTTTTGTCTTGCGGGCGCCGATGAAGAACAGCGACGGCACATGCGAATGGCCATGCAGCACAAGCTCGGCGCCGTGCCGGTGAAGCACCCTGTGGAAGCGCGAGATGCCGAACAGCCGCTTGTTCTGCGAAACGGCGCCGCGCATCGGCGGGTGGTGGATCATGATCACCCGGAACAGGCCGCGCTTGCCTGTGGCGTCGAGCATGCCGCGCAGCCGTTCCGCCTGGCCTTCCAGAAAGAAGCCGTTGGCCATGAACGGAGCCGTGGCTCGCGCCGTGGAGACGCCGATCAGCGCAACATCGCCGCGTACGCGCAGATACGGAAAGGTGTTGCGGTCGACCGGCGTATTGATGCCGTCGCCGGTCATCCACGCCGCCCACGACCGGCAGGTCTTGTCGAAGGCGCCCGGCACATAGGCGTCATGGTTTCCCGGCACGACCGACACGTCGTTGGGCGAGCCAAGCGTCTCCAGCCAGTGCTTGGCCATCTCGAGCTCACCATCGAGCGCCAGATTGACCAGGTCGCCGGTGATGGCGAGATGGTCCGGCCCGCTGGCCTTCATGTCGGCGACGATCGTGTCGATGACGGCGTCGTGCATGTGGCGGCGGCGGTTGCGCTGCCAATTGACGTAGCCGACCACGCGCTTGGAGGCGAGATCGCGATAGGTTACATCGGGGAGCGGCCCCAGATGGACATCGGAAATATGCGCGAGCCTGAACATCTTTTCTTCATAGGCGAGGCGCGCGCCGCTTTCCACTCACGGTTTCGCGGACGATGACGACGCCGGATCCGGAGCAAGCCCTGCGCCAGACCGGATGGCCGGGCCTCAGGGCAAGGCTGTTTCACCTGTACTTCGTACTGCGGCGGCCGATGACGCTCGGCGTGCGCGGCTTGATCCACGACCGAGCCTCCAATTCGGTCTTCCTCATCCGCCACACCTATGTTCCGGGCTGGCATCTTCCGGGCGGCGGCGTTGAGCCGGGCGAGACCATGATCGAGGCGCTGGCGCGCGAACTGTCCGAGGAAGGCAACATCGCGCTGACCGGACCGCCGGTGCTGAAATCGCTGCATTTCAACCGCCGCGCCAGCCGCCGCGATCATGTCGGCCTTTATCTGGTCGAGGAGTTCAACCAGAAAGCACCCAAACTGCCCGACCGCGAGATCGCTGAGGCCGGCTTCTTTTCGCTCGATCGTCTGCCGGAGGGCACGACACCGGCAACTTTGCGGCGCATCGCGGAGATTTTTGGAAACGCCGCGGCCTCGCCCCACTGGTGACTTCACAGCAGAGAATTTTCTTGCATTTGGAACTCAAGACTTTATTTTGCGTCGAATTCAGGGGAAACAAATGCCAGCTGACAAGATTGAAGCCGTAAATATTTGGCGTTATGTTGGAATTTATATTTCTGCAACAATAGTATTGTACGTTTCATGGGTATCCTTTGTGTACCTGCTTCCATCCGTGGAAAAGAGCACGGCAACGGCCGTGAATTTAGCTATAATATTCGCATCATCTTCTTTCTCCTACTCAGCATTCATAAAACGACATGGAAGACTATTTGAGCGAAGTGAGTATTGGAAAATAGTCATTCTTTCAACAGCTGCATCGTTGTTGTTTTCAATCGTTTGCCTACTGTTCTCGGTGCTGATCGGCGTCGCGCCGACGAGCTTGGAAGATATCCCCGCCGGAGCCTGGATACTAGTTCTGGCAATACTTGCGCTTTTTGGATTTTGCCTCAACGCGATCGGCTTCAACAAGCAACTCGGCAAAATCTTTCTGAAGGCCAGTCGCGCCAGACGGGCCCAACTCGATGCGGAGCCTTTCCAGTAACCAGCTCGCGGTCGGTGGTTTCAAGCCGCCTTCCTGAACCTGTCGCGGTCATGCGGCGCGCCATAGTCGAGCTCTGGCCCGACGGGCACGATCCGTGTCGGGTTGATGGTCTCGTGGCTGCGGTAATAATGCGCCTTGATGTGGTGCAAATTCACCGTGCCGGCGACGCCCGGCACCTGGTAGAGGTCGCGCAAATAATTCGACAGGTTCGGATAGTCGGCGATGCGGCGCAGATTGCACTTGAAATGGCCGACATAGACCGGGTCGAAGCGGACCAGTGTCGTGAACAGCCGCCAGTCCGCCTCTGTGATGCGGCCGCCAACGAGATAGCGCTGTTTTGACAGGCGGTCCTCCAGCGTGTCGAGCGCCGAGAACAATTCGCCGAACGCCTCCTCGTAGGCTGTCTGCGTGGTGGCGAAGCCGGCACGGTAGACGCCATTGTTGACCGCGGGATAGACCAGCGCATTGACCGCATCGATCTCGCCGCGCAACGGTTGCGGATAGAAATCGAGCTTGGCATCGCCCCATTCGTCGAACGCCGAATTGAGCATGCGGATAATCTCGGAAGATTCGTTCGAAACGATGGTCTGCTCGCGTTTGTCCCACAGCACGGGAACGGTGACCCGGCCCGAATAGCCGGGATCGGCCCTGGTGTAGATCTGGTACAGGAAATCGAGGCCGTAGAGCGTGTCGCCGGTGGCGCCGTCCTCGGCCAGGAACGTCCAGCCGTCGGCGCCCATGAAATGATGGACAACCGAGATGGAAATCACGTCCTCGAGTTTCTTGAGCACGCGAAAGATCAGCGTCCGATGCGCCCACGGGCAGGCGAGCGAGACATAGAGGTGATAGCGGCCGGGCTCGGCCTTGAAGCCGCGTTTTCGCCCTTCGGCCGGCGCGCCGTCGCGGGTCACCCAGTCGCGCCACTGTGACTGCGCGCGCACGAATTTCCCGCCGCTCTCCCCGGTATCGTACCAGCGGTCCTGCCATTGGCCTTCGACTAGCAATCCCATGAAATATCCTTTCGCGTTCCTACCCGATGTAGGGCAGCAAGCGGCCCCGCGGAAATCCCCGACGCTGAACAGATCGTCAACGGCTGCGTCGAGTGCATGTCGGCTGCGCCGGCCGATTGCGGCGGCTGAAAATTGGTGGTAGCGGACATCCGCATGTTTGACTTTGCCGTGATCCGGTTCGACCGACGACGAAAGAGCGCCCGCGCTTGATGAAGCGCTGACTGGCGAACGCTGCCGCTTGCAGCAAACCTTTCCTCGTATACCGGAACGCAAAGACCATGAGCCTTGCCGACGTGAAATACCTGCCGGAAACTCCGGCGCACGATCCTGAAATCGACGCCATCAACAACGAGGCTTTCGGGCCGGGCCGTTTCGTGCTTGCCGCCTACAAGATCCGCCAAGCTGGCTCGCACGAACGCGCTTTGTCATTCGTCGCCGTCGACGGCGCAATCGTCGTCGCCTCGGTACGGATGACGCGTATCGCCGCCGGTGCCGGCCGCGCGCTGATGCTCGGGCCGCTCGCCGTGCGGCCGGCCTTCAAAAATCTCGGCATTGGCCGCAAGCTGGTGGCAATCGCGCTGGAAGCCGCCGCCAAGGCCGGCGCGCCTGCCGTGATGCTGGTCGGCGACGAACCCTATTACGGCCCGCTCGGCTTCAAGAGGCTGCCGCGCGGGCAGATCTCGATGCCGCGTCCGGTCGATCCCGATCGGCTTTTGGCGCACGAGATCATGCCGGGCGCGGTGGCAAGGCTGGTGGGCGAGGTTTGCCACGCCGACCAGGCAAGGATTGCCGAGCACATCGCCGCGATGGCGTGACCGTTCCGGCGCTGTTGGCACGGTGGCTTCGCAGCATTAGTCTGGGCAGGGAGGCGAACGTCAAGATGAACCCGAACGGCCAGATTGCGATCGTCACCGGCGGCGGCTCTGGCCTTGGCGAGGCGACGGCGCGCGCTCTTGCCGTCCGTGGCGCCAGGGTTGCCGTCCTCGATCTCGGCATTGACCGGGCGGCCAAGGTGGCGGCCGACATCGGCGGCATCGCCGTCCAATGTGATGTGAGCGACGCGGAGAGCGGTGCCGCTGCTGTCGCGGGAGTGGGTGAGACGCTCGGCGAGCCGCGCATTCTGGTCAATTGCGCCGGCATCGCCATCGGCTTGAAGACGATCGGCAAGGATGGAGCGCACCCACTCGATCAATACCGCAAGGTGATCGAGGTCAATCTGATCGGCACCTTCAACATGATCCGCCTGGTCGCCGACCGGACCGCGAGGCTCGAACCGCTACAGGGCGGCGAGCGCGGCGTGATCGTCAACACCGCATCGGTCGCGGCCTATGACGGCCAGATCGGCCAGGCGGCCTATTCCGCGTCCAAAGCCGGCGTCGTCGGCATGACGCTGCCGGTGGCGCGCGATCTCGCCCGCTTTGGCATTCGCGTCTGCACCATCGCGCCTGGCATCTTCAGGGACGCCGATGATGGCCGGCATGCCGCAGGAGGTGCAGGATTCGCTCGGCGCCGCAGTACCCTTCCCTTCCCGTTTGGGCGAGCCTTCGGAATACGCGGCACTTGTCTTGCACATCGTCGAGAACCAGATGCTCAATGGCGAGACCATTCGCCTCGATGGCGCCATACGCATGGCGCCGAAATAAAAGCGACGGTGGTGCTTTGGACGAACCCAGGAAAGATGTGATCCGCGCAACCGACGCCGAGGCGATCAGGTTGGCAAAGACGCTGATCCGCAGCGCCCGTTTCGGCGCGATGGCGGTGCTCGAACCAGGGACCGGTTCGCCGCTGGCCAGCCGCGTCGGCGTCGCCACCGACATCGACGGCACGCCATTGATCCTGGTCTCGATGCTGTCCGCCCACACCGGCGCTATCCTTGCCGACCCGCGCTGCTCGTTGCTCGTCGGCGAACCCGGCAAGGGCGATCCGCTGGCGCATCCGCGACTGACGCTCGTCTGCCGCGCCGTGCGGCTCGAACGCGGATCGAACGAACACGCCCGCGCCGAGCGGCGCTACCTCAACCGCAACCCCAAGGCAAAACTCTATGCCGGGCTCGGCGACTTCTCGATCTTCCGGCTCGAACCGGAGCGCGCCAGCCTGAACGGAGGCTTCGGCAAGGCCTATCTGCTCGACCGCACCGATCTGGTCGCGACGGGAGCGATCGTCGAAGAGCTTGCCGCCGGCGAGCAATCGGCACTCGACCATATGAACGCCGACCATCTCGATGCGATTGCCCTCTACGCAAGTCATTTCGGCGGAGCCGGGGGCGACGGCTGGATCGTCACCGGGTTCGACGCGGACGGGATGGATCTCGTATCGGGCGACAATGTCTGTCGGGTTTTCTTCCCCGAGCCGCTGAGAGCGGCGCGCGACCTCAGGCTTGTCCTGGTCGACATGGCAAAGGCTGCCCGATCGGCAAATTAATCACAGCCGCACAGTTAATCGGCTTGCATGGAAAGCAAGCCTTGAGATTTGAGCGAAATGTTCTACCTTTGCGAGTGACGCTGAATCGCTGGCGTGCATCTATAGGGAAAGTCTATGGAATCCGACGCTATTGCCCCCATAGCGGCGGATGAGCAAGAAGGCATGGGGGATCTATGGTCTCGAACAAACTAGTCGCCAACGCCGGAACCGCGGCTGCGTTTCTGACGCTGATGGGCAACGAAAAGCGTTTGTTGATCATGAGCTATCTGGCCGAGGGCGAGATGTCGGTCGGCGCCATAGCCGAGAAGGTGTCGCTCAGCCAATCCGCCCTGTCACAGCATCTGGCCAAGCTCAGGGCTTCCGACCTTGTCGAGACCCGCCGCGATCGGCAAATGATCTATTATTCCTGCAAATCCGGGGCGGTGCGCGAATTGCTGCATATGCTGGACGGCATTTTTGGCGAAGGTGAACTGTCGCAGATGGCTCACCGGCTGCGTCGCGCCGGGACTTGAGCGGCCGAGGCGGAGAACACCCCGCCAAATCCGCTTTGCCGCCAAATCCGCCTTGCTGCCAAATCCGCCTTGCTGCCAAGTCGGCCTTGCTACTGAACACGCTCGTCGGCGGCCTGCGCCATCTCGTCCTTGAACTCGACCTTGGTGCCCGGCTGCACCATGGAGGCAAGGTCTTCGGCATCCCAATTGGTCAACCGGATGCAGCCATGCGAAAAGGTCGTGCCGATCTTGCCTGGTTCGGGCGTGCCGTGGATGCCGTAGCTTTCGATGGAAAGGTCGATCCAGACCGATCCCACGGGATTGTTCGGCCCGGCAGCGATGGTGAAGGGCCGCTTGGTCTTGACCCCCTTGAAAGCGAAGTCCGGATCGTAGTGATAGGTAGGGTTGTGCACCACGCGCCTGACCTCTGCCATGCCGCTTGGCGCCGGCTTCTCCTCGCTCCCAATCGAGGCGGGGTAGACCGCCAGCCATTTGCCGGCACGGTCGAGCACACGCACCAGGCGAGCGCCCTTGTCGACCTCGATGGTGGCGACGCCGGCGGGAGCGTCGCCTCGGTCGACGTCAGGCACCACCAAGGTCCTGCCGGGCTTCCTGAGGCTGGTGCCCGGATTGAGCATTCTCAGCAATTGTTCGCTGACATGGAAGCGCTCGGCCAATCTCTCCACCGCATTGCGGTAGCCGAGCCGCCGCAAGCGAGCCATCCCCTCCAAGCGGGCGGGAATACGCCGGGTGAACGGTCCACGCACATCCTTGCGCATCACCTCATAGCTCGCCAGCACCGGCTTGGCGGAGGTTGCGATGAGTTTGCTCCAGGTCTGTGGACTGAGCTTGCCATCGGGCGGAAGTCCGTTTGCCGCCTGAAACGCGGCGACGGCCTTGGCGAAGTTCTGGGAAAGGCGACCGTCGATCAGGCCCGGCGGGAAGCGGGCGCGATCCAGAAGGATCTGCGCCTTCAGCAGCATCGGATCGACACCCTTCGGTTCGCCGACAGTGAATTGGGCCTGATTGACGGTGGCCGGATCGAGCCTGGCCGCGCGGGCCACGCCGCATGCAAGGGCAAGCGTGGCGGCAAATACGAGGAGGAGCCTGATCATCGATGTCCTCCCAGGACCGCAGCAGGAGCCCGCTTCTATGACGCGGCATGGCCCTGTGCGGTTCCCTCGCCCCATCGAAATTCTGCATTGAAGCGGCTTTGCCGAAGAGCCGTGCCGCGGGAATCAATATTCCCCGTCGCCAAAGCCCGGGCAGATTCCATCCTGGCCCGGCGCTCAGTGACTGGATGACCGTTAGAACGGCGTGCATCCATTTGGACGCTGAGATACGGTCTGAGCTTCGGATCCGGCATCATGCCTTCCGAAGCCGAATCTCGATTCGTGGCCGACGCCATGGTCCGCCGAGGAAGCCATGAATCCGATCCGCATAGACGACCCGCACGATGCCCGCGTCGCAGCCTACCTCGACATCCGGGAGCGAGATCTTGCCGGCCGGCAAGGCCGTTTCGTCGCCGAAGGCAAGGTGGTGCTTGACACGCTGTTCGCCGCCCGGCGCTTCGAGGCAGAATCGGTGCTGGTACTCGAAAACCGGCTGGCCGGCCTCGATGACGTCTTGCGCAAGGCGCCTGCCGGGCTTCCGATCTATGTCGCATCCGGCGAAATCATCGACAGGATCGCCGGATTCCACATGCACCGCGGCATATTGGCGATCGGCCGCAAGGGTGCGGCCATCTCCGCCGAAGCCTTGCTTGGCGCGCTGCCCGCCCGCGCGCTGATCGCGGTGCTGGTCGGCATCGCCAATCATGACAATATGGGCTCGATCTTCCGCAATGCCGCGGCCTTTGGCGCGGATGCCGTGCTTCTCGACCCGACCTGCTGCGATCCGCTGTATCGCAAGGCAATCCGCGTCTCGGTGGGTGCGGCCTTGAAGGTCCCCTTCGCCTGCTTTGCCGATACCGCCGGCTGCACCGCAATGCTCGACCGGCAAGGCTTCAGCCAATTCGCCTTGTCGCCGCGCGGGCAGATCGACATTTGCGATGCCAAGAGAAACGAGCGGCTGGCGCTCTATCTCGGCACCGAGGGCGAAGGCCTGCCGGAAAGCCTGCTTGCCCGCCTGCAGACGCTGCGGATCGGTATGGCGCAAGGCTTCGACAGCCTGAACGTCGCCGCCGCGTCAGCCATCGCGCTGCATCATTTTTCCGGAGCCTGATGCATGTCGCGCAAAAGCGTGCAGCGGTTTCGCGATAACGACATGCATCAAACAAGAACTTAAGGCGCGTCCGATGAGGCGGTCGAACGCGACGCGCTTCAGAGCCGCCGCGCTTGCGCTTGCGGAATCTCAGTCGGTCGAAGCGGCCTTCTGCAGCGCTCGCACCCGATCGGCAAGGCTGCGTCCGCCGCTCCCCGGCCGCGTATCCTCAGCCGCTGCAAGCGCCCGGGCGATCGGCGAATCCGGCCCGTCGAGCCTTGCCGTCAAGGCCACGACTTGCGCCGCCAGATCGTTCATCTCTTCGCGCAATGCCGCGCTGGCGCTGCCGGCATCATCTCCGGCCCGTGATTTCGACGTTTCGACGGCAGCAAGATCTGTCTTCAGCCGCCTGTTCTCGCGTGCCAGCGATGTCAGCCTGGCCTCCAGCAGCTCGCGGTCGGCGTCGAGCTTGGCGGTTGTCTTTTCGATGTCGCCGTTGGCGGCCACATTGACCTGACTGCCTGGCACGCCGGCAAGACCCGCCGCAGGCGCCCTTTCAGCGCCTTTCGGCTTTTCGCGAAGGCGCACCAGTTCCTTCTCGCGGCGCTCCAGCCTGTCCTCGCGATCGGCCAGCGTGGCGACCAGGCGTTCGATTTTCTTTTCCAGGTCGCCGGTTCTTTTCTTCTCGGCCTTCAGCGCGTCCCGCAAAGCCTTGCGTTCGGCTGCCAATTCCTGGCTGCGCCTGTCCGCCTCCTTACGCTGGCCGCGCAGCAGCGAAATGTCGCTCGCCAGCTTCTGCAGCTCGGATTCGCGCGCCACCAGCTCGATCTGCCGGCTGCTGGATAAGAAACTGGCGTCGTCATACATGTGCTCCAGTTTCCGCAGTTCGAGCCCGCGCTTTTCGAGGGCGCGCTCGGTCTCTGCAAGCCGCTCCGACAGCTGCTGCAGCTGCTCATCGCGCTTGCGAAGCTCCTCGCCCCTGGTTGTAAGATCGGCGACGACCCGGTTCTTGTCCTGCCGCTCGGCCGCCAATTCCTTCAGGGCTTCGCGGTCGCGGCCGATCTCGACCAGCTGTTCGGCGGCCTTCTCGCGCAATGACTTGACGGTCATTTCAAGCCGGCGCACCGAAACCGCGAACTCGGCGCGAATGCGATCCTTGTCCGCCTGGATCTCGGCCAGCGTCAACGGCATTGAACTCTCGACGCGCTTGCGCGTCAGCGCCACCGCCCGCCGCCACACGGCCGGAGCAATCATCAGCGCCAGAAAGCCCGCGCAGAGAAAGCCGAGAACAAAGAACAGGATCGACTGGACCAAGATGACTATCCGTTGTGCATGGCAACCGCCAAAGGTCGACTTTGCCATCTTCGCATGACGGAAATCCGGCGCCACGGCAAGAGTATGCCGCGGCAAAGCTCGGGCCGCGGGATCACAGGCCCAATCGCCGTTGCTCCGTCATGCCGGTCAGAACGGATTCCAGGTCGCGCGCTGGGTGAGCTTGAGGTAGCCGAGATTGACGCCGAGACGGGCGCCGACGCCGGTACGGATCGGCACGAGCAGCACATTGTTGTTCTTCAGCACGTTGAAACCGACGCCGGCGACGACATAGGCAGAGCCGGCGACGCCGCCAAAACGGTTATAGAGGCTGCTCACATCGTCCAGATTGTAGACCAGCATCATGACGCGCGAGCCCTCGCCGCCGAAATCCCAGCCGAGCGACGGGCCTTGCCAGAACACTTTGTGATCGCCGGCATTCTTGGTGTAGAGCGTGCCTTCGCCATAGGTCAGGCCACCGATCAGCGCCCCGGACCCCTCCTCGCCGAGCAGATAGCCGTTCGGCAGGCCATAGGTGGCGAAAATCTTCTCGACGACGGTGGCGAGCCCGCCCGATGTCGCACCGAAGAATTTATGACCGGAATCGACGATCTCCTGGGCCGTGTATTCCTGCGCCCGCGCCGCCGATGCCGAAAAGGCGACAAGGCCGATGAGCGCGATCGTCATTGAGATGACACGGAAAAAAGTCCGGTCGTAGAATCGGGAAACCATGCTTCCAATCTCCGTCAGGGAGCACTTTCGCCGACGCCTCGCATCCGTACGGCTCTTTGGCGGCCGTTAAGGATGACTGTTAGGGGCAAACTATGCCGTAATCCTTTTTCAACCATTAAACTCTCACATGAAGATGGCGGTTCGAAGGCTGTTTTGCATCGACCGCGCAGCACCCTGCTGCGTGAACACACCATTTTCGACAATCAAAATTTTGGATTTGTTGCTGCACGCATAAGCGCTGTGTATTCAGAATGCTTGGGAGAGAGCGTGATTCGTGTTGACAGGCGTGATCATGACCGCCCGGTCATTGTGTTGTGAAATTTGCAGGGATTTTTGCCGATGGCCGAGCTTTTCACCCTTTCCGCACCCGACCTGGCGGCGCTTTTGTGCAGCCGGGTCTGCCACGACATCATTTCGCCGGTCGGCGCCATAAACAACGGGCTTGAGCTGCTCGACGAGGGCGGCGCCGACGAAGACGCCATGAAACTGATCCGCCAAAGCGCCAAAAACGCTTCCGCCCGCCTGCAATTCGCCCGCATCGCCTTCGGCGCCGCCGGTTCCGCCGGCATGCTGATCGACACCGGGGATGCCGAGGCCGTGGCCATCGCCTTCCTGAAGAACGAGAAACCGGAACTGGTCTGGAACGGGACCCGTGCGCTGTTGCCCAAGAACAAGGTCAAGCTGCTGCTCAATCTCATCCTCGTCGCCAACGCCGCCATTCCGCGCGGCGGCAGGCTGGCGGTCACGCTGGAGAACCTGGAGACCGAGCCGCGCTTTGCGCTCGCGGCGAGCGGCCCGATGCTGCGCGTGCCGCCCAAATTCCTGGAATTGCATTCCGGCAACAGGCCGGACGAGCCGATCGACGCGCATTCGGTGCAGCCCTATTACACGCTGCTCCTGGCCCGCGAAGCCAACATGACGATTTCGATCCACGCGACCGCCGACGAGATCGTCCTTTCCGCAGCCTGAAGTTCTCCGAAAGAGCGGGGAAAGTATTCTCTCCAAGTCCTATTTACGGCGTGGTCTTAACATCTGTGAGACGCGCTTGCAGATTGATTGCGTGAAGCATTGGGAAAGAAGATTTCACTAAAACACCTTCAGGAAAATTTTACCTAACGGCTTTTCGGCTTCTTTACCAGATCGGCCCTATGTTCCCAGGCAGATGCCACGACGCTGCCGGTTCGCCAAACGGCAAGAGGGTCCGGGAATGAAACGCTGCATGTTCGTCGATAATTCGAGCGTCATCAGGAAGGTCGCAAGGCGTATCCTGGGCGGTTCCGGCATGATGGTGATCGAGGCCGCCAGCGGCCACGAGGCGATCGAGATGTGCGCGGCCGACATGCCTGATATCATCGTCGTCGACGGCGCCTTACCGGACATGCAGGCGCAGGACCTCATCCGCCGCGTGCGCGCCATCGAAAGCCCGGTATTGCCGCAGGTTTTGATTTCGCTGGTCGAGGTCGATGTCGGGGCGATCATGCGGGCAAAACGGGCCGGCGCCCAGGGCTACCTGCTGAAGCCGTTCAACCGGCCGCAACTGCTCGAGTGCTTCCGCGCCTTGAAGGTTGCCGCCTGATCAGAGCTGTTCCATTCCGACCAAAATCGGATCGGCTCTCTCTTTGTTGTTTTGCCAGGTTCTTTTCCGAAAAACCCGGCGCCCACCTTGGGATCACGCCCCTGGTTCAGGCGCTGACGCGGATATCTTCGGGCTCACGCAGCACATAGCCGCGGCCCCAGACGGTCTCGATGTAATTCTGCCCGCCAGACGCGGCGTCAAGCTTCTTGCGCAGCTTGCAGATGAAGACGTCGATGATCTTCAGCTCCGGCTCATCCATGCCGCCATAGAGATGATTGAGGAACATTTCCTTGGTCAGCGTGGTGCCCTTGCGCAGCGAGAGCAGCTCCAGCATCTGATATTCCTTGCCGGTCAGATGCACGCGCTGGCCACCGACCTCAACGGTCTTGGCATCGAGATTGACCACCAGGTCGCCCGTCGTGATGACCGACTGGGCGTGGCCCTTGGAACGCCGCACGATGGCATGGATGCGGGCGACCAGTTCGTCCTTGTGGAAGGGCTTGGTCATGTAATCGTCGGCGCCGAAGCCGAGGCCGCGCACCTTGTCCTCGATGCCGGCCATGCCGGAGAGGATGAGGATCGGCGTCTTCACCTTGGAAAGGCGAAGCGTTCTCAAAACTTCATAGCCCGACATGTCGGGGAGATTGAGATCGAGGAGAATGATGTCGTAATCATAAAGCTTGCCTAGATCGACGCCCTCTTCGCCAAGGTCGGTCGTATAGACATTGAAACTTTCTGATTTCAGCATCAGCTCGATGCTTTGTGCGGTTGCACTGTCATCTTCTATCAGCAGAACGCGCATTTCATTCCCCTTTTCTGCTGCCGGACCATTTCACGACCCGTCCAGGACCGGAGCAGTGATTGCCCTGAGCAGAGGCTGCCATCGAATGGTTAATAAAACCTAATTCCCCGTCCGTGACGGTATCAGATTTTTTAACCCCTTTCTACACCTTGTTGAATCCAATAACGAATCACAGACCCAAACCGTTAATGCGGCACATTAATAAGCCAGACTAAGTGACTCTTCGGACTCGCTGGCCGGGTTTCGCGACGAGAAGCAGAATTTTTACCCGCCCTTAAGTCCTGAGCCGTATGATTAACAATGCCCGTAAACGAATGGTTACCGCCGGCAAAAAACTTTAGGAGTTTGTTTCCCATAGTTCCGGGAAAGCCGGTGGAAACGGGTCAGGCCTGGGCCGTGCCGGGTGAATTGGACGATATGTGCAGGTGTGCGTTTCCGGGAGTACCGAATCATGAAGTCACGTGAAAACCTCGTTCGGCTGAAGCAATTTCAGGTGAGCGAGAAGCGGCGGCAGCTGCTGCAGCTCGACATGATGATCGCCGAATTCGAGCGCATGGCCGTCGAGCTGGAACTTCAGATCGCTGCCGAAGAGAAGAAGGCCGGCATCACCGACATCAATCACTTTGCTTATCCAACCTTCGCCAAGGCGGCACGTCTACGCCGCGACAACCTTAGAAATTCGCAAAGCGACCTCGCCCAGCAGCGAAATGTCGCCGAATCATTGCTGGGCGAAGCCGAAGCGGAGCTTTCCAAGGCCGAGATGCTGGAATCGCGCGACACCAAGGCGCGCGACACGGAAGCCGGCGGCCGCAGCGCCATGATCGGCTGAAAACAAGACTTTAACGCGCGTCGCGCTTGCGCGCTATTGCTGCGCACCGAACTGTGCCCGCCTCAGGCACCCAGATCTTCTTGCTGTTCCGCCGCCCGTGCGCGCGCATTTTTGATGTCGGGCACATGCTGCTCCGACCAGGCTCTGATCTGATTGAGCAGTCCTGCCAGGTTCTCGCCAAGTTCGGTCAGCTCATATTCGACACGCGGCGGAACGACCGGGAAAACCTCACGCCGCACAAGCCCGTCGCGTTCCAGGATACGCAGCGTCTGCGTCAGCATTTTCGGCGTGATGCCTTCGAGCTTGCGCGCCAATTCGCCGTTGCGGAGCCGGCCCCGGCGCAGCGCACAAATCACCAGGTAGACCCATTTGCTGGCGAGCGTCTCGAGCACGGCGTGTGACGGGCACGACCGCCGAAAGGCGTCATAGCCGAAAGGGGAAACATCTTCACTATCCATGAGGTGCGTATATATCAAAAAGGTACATACTAGACAAGAGAATGTAACTATCCAAATGATAGTGGCACATCAAAACCAGCAGGAGAGCCTTCCATGCGTGCCATTATTCAGAATTCCTTCGGCGGACCCGACGTCCTCGTCATTGCGGATCGCCCCGCGCCATCACCCGAGGCCGGCGAAGTGCTCGTCCGCATCGAGGCGGCCGGCATCAATCCGGTCGATGGTGCGGTGCGCGGCGGCCACTATCCGCTGCTTGGCGAGCCGCCTTTTGTCCTTGGCTGGGACGTTTCGGGAGTTGTCGAGGCGCTGGGCTCCGGCGTCTCCGGCCTCAAGGTCGGCGATGCCGTGTTCGGCATGACGCGCTTTCCCAAACAGGCGGCAGCCTACGCCGAACTCGCCGCTGTCCCGGCTGATGAGCTTGCGCCGAAACCCGAAGGCATGGATCACGCGCAAGCCGCCGCACTGCCGCTGGCCGGCCTGACGGCCTGGCAAGGCCTTGTCCGCCATGGCCGGCTCGATTCCGGCAAGCGCGTGCTGATCCACGCCGGAGCCGGCGACGTCGGCCATCTGGCGGTGCAGATCGCCAAGGCGCGCGGCGCTTACGTCGTCGCGACCGCCAGCCCGGAAAAGCTCGATTTCGTCGGCTCGCTCGGGGCCGACGAGGTGATCGACTACACAAGGGATGATTTCACCGGGAAGGCCCGCGACATCGATCTGGTTCTGGACCCGTTCGGCGGCGTGCATGCGGAGCAATCGCTGAAAGTGCTCACCGCTGGCGGCGTTCTGGTGTCGCTGCTCGATGTCAGCGATGCCACCAAGGCAAAGGCCAGGACGCGAGGCATCCGCGTCGAGCGCATGTCCGTAGTGCCCGACCGTGCCGCCCTGGTGGAGCTCGGCAAATTGATCGACGCGAAAAAGCTGGCCGTCCACGTGGCAAAGGCGTTTCCGCTCGAACAGGCCGGTGCCGCCCATGCCCTTCTCGCCACCAGGCCGATCGGCAAGGTGGTGCTGACGGTCTGAAATTGCAGATCGTCGCCCCTCGCAAACGTAAGGGCGCTGGTCAGCGCCCTTATCGGCCTAATGCCGGTATTGCTGAATGCGCGTGGTGCGCAGGCCGGCAAGGCCGTATTCGTCGATCGACGCCTGCCAGGACAGGAATTCCTCGGTGGTGAGCTTGTAGCGCTGGCATGCCTCTTCGAGGCTCAAAAGCCCGCCACGCACCGCCGCCACCACTTCCGCCTTGCGCCGGATAACCCAGCGACGTGTGTTTGTCGGCGGCAGATCGGCAATGGTAAGTGGGCTGCCGTCTGGCCCGATAACATATTTGACTCGCGGTCTAATTAGATCGGTCATCGTACTCTCTACAAAAAACTCAAAGACCCAATCGCCACCACATTACCGCCACAGCTTTAAAATTTGCCTAAGCAGACCCTAATGGTTAGGTAAGGATCATGAACGCGGCGTTAGCCTTTTCATCGGCATTTGAAACATCTGCCGGCATGCGCGTTGAACCCGGCATGAAAAATGAGCCGGCCCGGCAAAGCTGGCGCAGCCGGGACGCTTGACCTATATTCCGGCCATTGGCATTGAAGCGCCGCGCAGAACGAAAGAACCATGAACAGCCTCGATCTTCCCGGACGCCCCGAAAACACCCGCGTCGTCGTCGCCATGTCGGGCGGTGTCGATTCGTCGGTCGTTGCCGGCCTCCTGAAGCGCGAGGGCTACGACGTCGTCGGCGTCACGCTGCAGCTTTATGACCACGGCGCGGCAACGCACCGGGCCGGCTCATGCTGCGCCGGCCAGGACATCGACGATGCCCGCCGCGTCTCCGAGACGCTCGCCATCCCGCATTACGTGCTCGATTACGAGGAGCGCTTCCGCAAGGCGGTGATCGATCCGTTCGCCGAAAGCTATGTCGCCGGCGAAACGCCGATCCCTTGCGTTTCCTGCAATCAGACGGTGAAATTCGCCGATCTTCTCGCGACCGCCAAGGAACTCGGCGCCGATGCGCTGGCCACCGGCCACTACATCCGCTCCGGCGCCAATGGCGCCCATCGCGCGCTTTACCGGCCGGTCGACGCCGACCGCGACCAGAGCTATTTCCTGTTCGCCACCACCCAGCCGCAGATCGACTATCTGCGTTTTCCGCTCGGCGGCCTGTCGAAGCCTGAGGTTCGCGCCATCGCCGAGGAGATGGGCCTGACGGTTGCGGCCAAGCAGGACAGCCAGGACATCTGCTTCGTGCCGCAGGGCAAGTATTCCGACATCATCGCCAAGCTGAAGCCGGCTGCCGCCAATCCGGGCGACATCGTCCATATAGACGGGCGCGTGCTTGGCCGTCACGAGGGCATTTTGCGCTACACCGTCGGTCAGCGCCGCGGCATCGGCATCGCCTCCGGCGAGCCGCTCTACGTCGTCCATCTCGACGCCGACCGGGCTCGTGTCGTCGTCGGCCCGCGCGAGGCGCTGGAAACCCACAAGATCTTCTTGCGCAACATGAACTGGCTCGGCGATGGCCCGCTGACCGATATCCCGGCGGCCGGGCTTGAGCTTTTCGCCAAGGTGCGCTCGACGCGGCCGCCGCGCCCGGCGGTGCTGCATCACCGCGCCGGCGTCGCTTCGGTGGAGCTGGTTGACGGCGAGTCGGGCATCGCCCCCGGTCAGGCCTGCGTGCTCTATTCCGACCACGGCAACGAGGCGCGCGTGTTCGGCGGCGGCTTCATCGAGCGCTCCGAGCGCGGCGCCGAAGCCGAAGCGATGCTGACGCGGCTTGCCGTCCAGCCGGCGCGGGTTCCCGCCGAATAGACGGCGTTTTCTCTTTAGGGTCTGGTGTGGGCAACGGTGCCGGCGGTCAGGATGCGCAGCACGCGGATGGCTTCCTCACCGCTGGTGCGCGGTTCGGCCCGCGTCTCGATGCAGTGGATGAAATGCTCCAGCTCGCGCGTCAGCGGCATGCCCTCGCCGACCGCCACATAGGACGGCTCGTTGGCGGTGAACGCCCATTGGCCGCTGTCCTGCCACACCGCATGGCGGTAGACGGCAAGCTTGCGCTCCCACGGCTCGACATCGTCGAACACCGCCATCGCCTTGGTGCCGACCACGGTCAGCCGCCGCTCGCGGTAAGGGTTGAGCCGCGAGGCGAACAGATGGCCGCGCAAGCCGCTGGGAAAGCGCATGTGCAGATGCGCAAAGTCGCTGAGATTGTCGAGAAGGGCAGCGCCTTCGCCGCGCACTTCGACCGGTTCGGTGCCGGTGATGGCCAGGATCATCGACAGATCGTGCGGCGCCAGATCCCACAACGCGTCGTTTTCGGTGTGGAACTTGCCGAGCCCGAGCCGATGCGAGTGGATGTAGCGGACTTCGCCGAGTTCGCCATTGTCGATCAGCGCCTTCAGCGTCTCGAAGGCGGGATGAAAGCGCAGCACGTGGCCGACCATGAAGACACGGCCATTATCGGCGGCCGCCTGCACCGAGCGCTCGGCATCGGCCACCGTCAGCGCGATCGGCTTCTCCACCAGCACGTCCTTGCCGCCGAGCACGGCGCGCACCGCCATGTCGGCATGGAACTGCGGCGGCAGCGCCATGACAATGGCGTCGACATCGTCGCGGGCAAACAGCGCCTCCGGCTCGATCGCCAGGCAATCCTGCTCGCTGGCAAAACCCTCCGCACGCGCGGGGTTGACGTCCGAAACCGCGTGCAGCGCGCCGAGCGCCTTTAGGGTGCGGATGTGGTTGCTGCCCCAGTATCCGCAACCGAGGACTGCAATGCGCGGTTTCATCAATTCATGACCATGGCTTTCGTGGCCGAGACATAGCGACGTGCCTCGCTGAACTCAACCCCGGCCTGTGCGCCCAAATGTCTGCCCGGCAAAGCTTTAGGCACCAGCAATATGCCGGCGCGGCAGCCACTTCGATGCTTGACAGGCTTGGCCTCGCAACCTTATATCCGCGCGACCTTGGCGAACGCGCCGATATGCCTGCCGATTTAAGCTGGATTTCGGGCCTTCGCCGCCCTGGCGGGGTAGCTCAGTTGGTTAGAGCACGGGAATCATAATCCTGGGGTCGGGGGTTCAAGTCCCTCTCCCGCTACCAAAAATCGAATAAGTTACTGAAATAACTAGTGAATCATGCATATGTGGTAGCGCCCCCAGACGGCTCCAGCTGGAGCAAGGTCATTTCCATTGCTGCAGAGCGCCGGACTTCGCGTCGTTGCCGTCCAGAACCCACTGACCTCGCTTGCAGACGACGTCGCTGCCACTGAACGGGCCATCGAGGCCGCGCCGGGAGATGTGATCCTCGTTGGCCACTCCTGGGGCGGAATGGTGATCACCGAGGGCGGAACGGCGGACAAGGTCAAAGCCTTGGTCTACGTTGCCGCCTTCGCCCTGCCGAAGGGCCAGTCAGTCACCAGCGCTACGGCGGGAAGTCCGCCGGCGCCTTGGACGTCGACCCCTGCAGAAGGACAGCGGCGACTTCCTGACCGTACCCCAGGAGGGGCTGGGCAAGTATTTCGCTCAGGACGCGACGCCCGAGGAGGTTGCGGTTCTCGCGGCGACGCAGCAGCCATCGGCGGCCCGTCTCTTCGACGAACGGCTGACCCGGGCGGCGTCCGAGACCAAGCCCAGTTGGTTCGTGGTTGCGAAGGCTGACGGTGCGATCCCGCCGGCGTTCGAAGAGTCGATGGCCAAGGCCATCAAAGCGCATATCACCGAGCTCGAGGGCAATCACTTGATCATGTTGACCAAACCTCGTTCGGTCGCAGACGTGATCATCGACGCTGCAAAATCGGTGCGGTAGCTGTGACGGCGATGCCTCGATAGCGGTGGCAGCGCGCCTAGTGTGCGCTGTCGCTTAGGAGTGTGCGAGTGGCGCCCTCTCGTGACCATCCAGCGACGCTTGCCGCGGGTCAAACTTAGCTATCCACATGCCATTGTGCGCCAAGGCCCGACACGGTGACTTACGGGCCCTTGCTTGCCCCTGCCGAGCACGAACGGCCTCACGTGCAGGTGATATTCCTCGATCAGGCCGGACTGGAGGGCATGGTATCGAAGCCTATCGGCAGCGCCTGGCTGAACTGGATACGGATGTCCAGCGGGATGACGGCCTCCGCTGCAACTGGTGTCGAGCACATTGATCGATGACGATACGGTTCATTTGATCTATGTGTGCCGCGAGACTGAACGATAAGGCGCTTCGGCGCCAACAGGCGAACCAACACGTACGTCCGCAATGGGCCTGATCCCGGACCTTCGCACCGAGGTCTCACATGTCCGCTCGCGTGCTGGGTACCCTAGCAGCGGACGGTCTGCTCGGCCCCATTTCTGCCGCCTCGGACCGCGTGGGTAGTGGAGAAATACGCCCGATTCCATTCATCCGCCCCCGGCTGTCGCAAAAGTTATATAGCGCAAACGATGACATAGGGGTTCTCAGTTTCATCCTGTCGGGCGCAGCATTGCCGCGGTTCGCTTGCCGACAACTATTCCTGCTGGAATTGACAGGGCCAATCTTCAGGCCTCGTCAGGCCAGAAGGCAACTCGGTCCGGGCGTCTCCGCAAGCCATGTTGAGCTGCCACTGGGACAGACCCACCGAATTGGAAAGGTCGACGCCCTCGATACGGGTCAGAAAGAAAAAGGCGCGGTCAAAGTCTATCGGCGCGGTGAACCTCGCTCCTCGGAAGTCCGCCCGTGCGAGATTGGCAAACGAGAAGCGGCTGCCGCTGATATCGGCGTCATGGAACTGCGCACGCCCCAGTTCTGCCTTTGTGAAATCAACATTGGTCAGATTGGCGTCCTGGAAATTCGAACGCTGCATTTCCGCGCTCGCAAACACAGCGCCCTGCGCGTCCATACGGCTGAAGTCGGTCCTGTAGCCCTCGATTCTGTCGAACCGGGCGCCTTTGGCGGTCGAGTCGGCCAAGGAAGCACGCACAAGAGTTGCCTTCTCAAGATTTGCCGCACGGAGATTGGTGTTCCTGAGGTCGGTCGAAGTGAAATCAACACCGAACAGGTTCGCCCCGCTCAGGTCCTGTCCATCGAGGATGAGAAGCTTCTTGTCACACTCTTGCCAATTGACGCCAGGCGTCGCGGCTGCGTCGCAATTTTGAGCGGCAGCGGCGTTCTGCCAAGCAAACACAGTGCAAACCGCTAGAACCAAGCCGGATGTGCCGTAAGCTCTGGTTCGCCTCAAAGTCATTGTTGCTGGACCTCTGCTACTCGCCGACACTCACCCTTACCACATCTGCTGACACTCGAGCCACGGTGACCACCGCCGTCACAGTTGGCGCATTTCTGATATTCAAGCTTTGATGTTAATCAACCGATCAACCCGCGCGTAGGGCGCGATTTGCGAGCGCCTCCCCATATCATCCGCGGTCCAGCAGAGATTCATTTGTCACCGGCCAGGCGCATCATTCCGCAGGTATGCTTGACTAAGCCGAGGAGAGCGGTCGTTCAGGATGGCGCAGTCGCGTGCCAAGATTGGCCTCCGCTCTGGACGTTTGTCTTGCTAATGAGGAGCCTGCTCGGGTGCTGATCGCCACCGCCGGCGTCCGCTGCCGACAAGCATGAATCCGCTTGGTTCCGCACCGATCGGTACTTGCCGACGGCGACGTTGACCCGGCACGGGGTGCTCGTCGCGTATCCTGATTCCGCTGTCGGATAAACCCCACGACTTCGCTTAGCGAGGCCGAAGTTGATCTCTGCCATCTACCAGGTCGAACCATCAACCCCGCATATTTGTGTCGTAAGCTGATGTGCCGCGAATAAGCCGTTTTCGGTGAGGGAGGATTCGAACTCCGCGCTTGGAAGAGCGTCCTTCTCGTCTTCACCGTGCATGCCGGTTACGTGGGCGGCCGAGTGCCTTCCGCGCTTCGCCAAACCTGCCGTGGAAAAGGCCTTGCCGTTTTTTTCCGGCGGGGCTTTGGTCAGATCGCGACTATTAGTGATTTATGCTGAAACTGGTTGCGGAGTCCGGAGTCGGACTTATTTGCGCTGATTAAGAGGCCCCGTCAGCAAACGAACTCGGTCACAGCACTGTATTGGCGGTATCCCTCTACCGACTCGAACCGCGACCGTTTCTTAGGTCGCGCCTACCGTTTTGCACGCCCTCCCCTGCCCGGCCGTGGCGGAAGGTTGAACCAGTTGGGCGACTGCTAGGTTCCAGACTGGAGGTAAGGTCGGCTCGCTGAAAGCACGGCAGGTGGCACGCGGCACATGCGCGACAACGGCGGTGGAGGGTTTGAGAGGGCCGGAGCCCCG
Organism: Mesorhizobium sp. M1334; assembly: GCF_040317995.1. NCBI lineage: Bacteria > Pseudomonadati > Pseudomonadota > Alphaproteobacteria > Hyphomicrobiales > Phyllobacteriaceae > Mesorhizobium > Mesorhizobium sp. M1334. Next base: position 5,265 of record NZ_JAMYLM010000006.1, on the reverse strand, counting down.
ACAGCTTTCGGGAGTTCGAACGATATAGTCGAACGGCCGAAATCGGGGCGCAAAGCTGCCATTCGGCACAAATATAACAAATAGCATCGGCGATCGGCTGAAGCCGCTCCTTCTCAGTCTGCTGGCGAACCGCGTGACCGGGGCAGATTTCCGGGCGAAGGGGTTTGCAGGCGAGCGCGTTCGTGATTCACCCTATGCGTGACGCTACCACCGACTGATTCGTTTGAAGGCTGTCGCTCGCGGAACTCCGCGGGTTGGTTACTGCGCTGATCGGCGAAGTGCGCGGTCCAAACATGGTTCGAAGTGGTCGATCGCAGGGCCGCGTCGCACGGTGCAGAAGGCCATGCATCGTTGATTATGCGCAAACTGCTATCGCGCGCCTAATCGGAACTCGCGCATCGAACAGTACATCACATCGTCCGTCCCCAGCGCACCGGCGGCCTCCCCGCTCGCAATCCAAATAGACGTCTTTCAGCTGTTTGATTGGCATGTCAGCGTGAGCGAACGCGAGGTCCTGAGCGTCAGAAGCCGACAATGAAGCCGGACTGATTGCGATCAGCACGGTGCCGAGCGTCACAGGCGCGAGGGACTTAACAACTGACATGATCATTTTGAGATCCTCCCCAGCTCCCGTCGGTCAACATCCAGTCCTTGGGGTCGCAGGTGTAGTGCCGTTCGAAGGTCCCGTCCGCGCGCCGCTGCTTGTCGAAGCCTCGATGTAAGGCTCGATCGCGCGCTCGTGGACCAGCCAAAGGGGATCTCGGCCGAGGCGTAGCCACTGCCGGCGGCCAACCGTTTCGGGATCGAGGCCGAAGCGATCCTGGTGCGCTCGATCGTCGTGCCGGCCGCGCCTGCCTCCGCATGACGGAGGGCGCGGCTTCGCAAATCGCACATGATTTCGTCACGTGAGATGCCGATGTCGCCAAGGACGTCATCGGGTAAACGGCTCAACTGGTCCGTTGCCGACAAGAGAGCTTTTCGCTCGGCGCGGAGGCGTAACCACCTGCGAAATGGACCAATGGCGGCAGCATGAATTATAACCATGATCAGATCCTCCCTTCATTGATCTGAATTGACCGGTACGGAACGGCGCGAACGGCACTCCGGGCGAGAGCGTCAGCCGTCCGCGAGGCAAAATTAGGCGTAGTGGTCGATGGATTGGTTTTGCCGCGGCGTGCCCATACGGCGGGCGGTGGCTGGCCCCGGGCCACGCATGTAATAAAGCTCCGGGCGGTAGCGCGGCGCGACGAATTTGCGAAACCCCGCAGCAAGTTTTGTGACGGGAGCCAAGAATTTCATGACTGTTCCCTTTCCCTTCGCCGGCTTGCACACGAGCCGGCGGGCCTGACGTTGCAACAAGGATATGACAGTCGAACCAGGCTCGGCTGTGGGAATTCCCACACCGGGGAAAACATTCGCGAAATCCGCTCCCAGTTTGCATCCCGGAATGCGGGGCCTGCGGCCATCAAATTTCCTTGGATAGGGAGTAAGGTGAAGTTCACTTGATTGAACAAGAGACCGTTGTGACAGGCTCTCTGGCCTTCATCTCAAGACTTTGCGACGCCGACCTCGCCGCGCTGACCAAACGGTGGCACGAGCGCAGCTATCGACACAACGAGCTAATCATTTCCCACGGCGACACTGGTCGCGATGTCTTCTTCCTGCTGGAAGGACGTGCTCGCGTGACACTGGTTTCAGCGGACGGCAGGGAGATAGCGTATCGCGATGTCGAACCGGGTGACATTTTCGGGGAGCTCGGAGGCATTGACGGGATTGCACGCTCTGCCAGCGTAGTCGCGCTGGAGGCAACCCGCGCTGCACGGCTGTCCGGCACAGCATTCCGGGATATCGTGATGACCCACCCGACTTTTGCCTGGGTGCTGCTTGAGCATCTGTCTGCTCAGCTCCGGCGCATGACCGAGCGGGTATTCGAATACAGCACTCTGGTCGTGCGAAAACGGCTGATCGTCGAGATCCTGCATCGGGCGGAGAAAGCCGCACTCGTGGACGGCGAGGTGTCCATAAGCCCGGCACCGACGCATTCCGAGCTGGCGGCAACGATGAGCACGCACAGGGAAGCGGTCTCGCGCGAAATGAGCGACCTCGCCAAGAGAGGCCTGATCGAAAAGCGCGGCAGCAGGTTATTGCTGCATGACGTCTCGGCACTACGGGCGCTGGTCGACAAGAAGGAATAGCGAAGGCTGTCGCTGCGGCGGGGGGCACCGCACGTTTCATACTCCTCGGCCGCAAGTGAAGCGTTCCCGCATCTCCCGGTTCAAGGTGATAAAGGCGCTCCCGACATAGCGTCCTGTGCCACGCTCGGCCATTAGGGCGAAAGCCGGCTCGGCGTAGATGATCGACTGGATGTAGAACGCTTCGTGAGGGGGATAAATCCCGCCATACTGAACTGCAGTCAGCGTCTCCCGCCGTTTCCGAGTGTCTTCGTCCAAACCTTCCACGGCAATGCTCCCGATCCCGTCTTCTGGCCCCACTTAGTCCTTCCCGAGGACAAGGCGCAATCGTCGGTCGAAGTAACGCTTGTGAAAGACCTCACGGCCGCTCCGGAGCTTATAGGTCGTCCAGAAGTAAATGGCGTTTCTGTTGCTGCCGGCGAGATCAATCCCGGCCATTGCCTCCATGTTCGGCCTCGAAGCGGTTCGGCGGCATTCCTCAAGAAGTGCCTCGAATGGCACCGTCAGAAACTGCTTCAGTTCCGCTTCCGCGAACAGGTCCTCCACGGGATCGAACTTGCCGATGCCGACCCGCTCGCATTCGCCCAGCGGCCTAGCTGGCTTAATGCTGCGAAACGCTAGTTCAAAACCCCTGATTTCCCCCCTCCACCGGTCGCCGGTCCATCACCTGGCATACCCGCGCGGCGTGTTCAGGTTTGACACGGGGACCCAGGCACACGCGACGAAGCGCATCGTCGAGAAAGTGCTTAGGCCCGGCTTGGCCAGTAACGAAGCGCCATTCCTTCTCGTGAGCCCATTCACCGCGCTTGCGCGTGATGCGAGCAATCACCGCCTCTTCGAGATGCTGCGCCCCAATGTCGGCGAGCGTGAGCGATGGCAGAGCGTTGCGCACGCATAGGTCACCGGGCGCAGTTTCTCTGCATGGAAGTCACTGATCATGAGGTCAGCAGTATCGAACTCTAGGCACATGCCCGCGAAATTGCTGCCGTGATAAGCCCACATCGGCAGATGGGTGGGCCGATCTTGCTCATGAGGTTCTGGGCTTTGGTAACGTTCTCCAAGATCAGCGCCATCAAGCAATGCTCCGTTCGTAACAATCAAAGGCAACGTGGGACCCCCTGTCAGGAAGGCGCGGCGACTACTTCGGCACGGCTTTGAGCATTTCACCTTTAATCCTGACGGTCTCAAGCTTGTACGCCCCGCCGTCGTTGTTGAACCATTGACACATAAACCCGCCGGCACTCTGCGCCTCGTTGATCGTCATGTTAGGACCGCCAGACTTTAGCTCCACCACATCGCCAACTTTGAAATCAGACATAAATTCTCTCCCAATGTTTGAGAACGACCAGTAATCAGACGTGGGACGCGGTGGAAAGCGGAATGGAGACCTAGCTAGATTTAGCGTAGCACCCCCTCCTCCTCGGCAGCTTCCTCGAAGGCTTTACGGACATCGTTGGGCGAGACCCGGCCCTCAAAGGCGTCGCTGCAGGCTTGCACCGCCAGATTCCACTTCGGTCCCCTCTCGGTCCACTTCATGAGTTCCTCGGCGGCACCCTCGACATTGTTGCAGCCGTAGGTGATCCCAGGTCGGTCGGTCTTGACGTACACCGGAGGGGAGAACCAATGGGTTGCCATGAGGGGGCCGCTCTGCGCTCATCATCGAAGGCCGTGGGCATACCGCTTCGCGAGCCAGAGGTCCGCTTTCGTTGCCAGACGGGCAGAGCGCCTAAACTTCAAATCGCACGGCCCAGAGCAGATGAAACTACAGCCGCATGTGTTGCCGGCAGTTCGAACAGCATGGGCAGGTGGCGACACTCGGCTTCGTCCACGATCAGCGCCTCAATAGTCGCAATGGAAAGATGGCTTCTGAGGCGCAGCCGGACAACCGCGGCGAGCTTGTGAACGGGCACCGGTACCGCCCCTGCGTACTGGTCTAGAAGATTGTTGATCTCGGCAACTACTTTTGGATCGACGGCGTGGGGCAATGGCAGCATGAGAGCGCTTCCTTTCGGAAGTAACTCTAAGCCGATCGGGGCGATGAGTCTTGGCGCGTACGTTTTTAACCAATGTCGCGGACATCATTGGACGTCAGGTCACGCTCGTTAGCGTTGCGCACATTAGAGCGGCAAGGGCCCGCTGCACAGCCAATCGCAACGCAAGCGTGAACCATTCTCGCGTTACTGTGTTTGTAGGGACGCCGCGCTATTTCTTCGACTTCACCGACACTGGCAAAGTCTTCCTTGACGTTGTGGGTACCGATCTCCCGGACCTCGAAGCTGCAAAGGCGGAGGCGGTAAAGGCCTTGGTCGAGATTACTAAGGATAAGCTGCCGGATGGCCCCTCTCGAGAATTTGTGATGACCGTTCGCGACGAGTCCAACGAAACGTTCTTAGAGGCTATGATCAAGTTTGAGATGCGGGCGCGCTAGTCTAGCTCTGCAAAGATGGTTTCCGATTGGTATCACTTAATAAACAGCTCTCGCTTACAAATAGACAGTTCTCGGTTGAATGAGCGTCGCGCGCGCGCAGACATCGATGACCTTCGGCTCTCCCTTGATGCAACCCGCCGCGTAATTGCGGCATCCCGTAAGCTGCTGGACCGGATGGCGAACCGGGTCGATGAACACGAGTGGAGGGTTCCTACTCTGGTGAGAGATACACCTTGGCTTCCTTGGCGGCAGCCTCAAAGGCCTTTCGTACCACCTGAGGGTCAATCGGATCGCCCTCTAGATCTGACAGGCAAAGGTTCACCGCCTTGTGCCAGCGGGGTCCACTGCGGGTCCACCTCTTGAGTTGCTCAAGGGCTGCCCTCGCATTGTTGCAGCCATGCCTGTCGCCGGTTTCAGTCTTCACGAACACCGAAGGAACGAACCAATGGGTTGCCATTGAGGGATAATTAGAGGGGGTGGGAATGTTTGGTAGAGATGTCTGGGCCGGTGATCGAATTTGGCTCGCGCGAAGAGCGACGCGGCCTGCTAATCAGGAAAAAGCCTACCCTCCTCCTTAGCGGCAGCCAGGAATGCCTTACGGGCCTCCTCAGCTTCCATCTCGTCGAATATCACGGCCATGCAAAC